>JAIRNN010000323.1 GCA_031257995.1 Spirochaetaceae bacterium
TTCCTTCTCCTCCGTCTAGAATAACACAGTCTTTGCCCGGGGCAAGCCAAGATCCTGTCCGGGGCAGCGGCGCCGAAACGCCGCTCCCCAGTTTTTTCTTCGGCCGCCGTTGTGATTGGCATCTGTGACGGGGTCTGCCGGGGGGTTCCCCCCGGCCGTTCCCTCCCCGCGCGGAACAACCGGCGCCGGCCCCTGCATCCCGTCAGATACAGGTTACCCCTTTTACAAAATAGCATAATGTATCCGTAGACCTTTTCATCTTTTTCACGCTTTTTTCGTGTTTGATTAAAGCAAAACCGCCGCTCAACGCCTTATATAGTATGGAGGTTTTATATGAATAAACCGAGAAAGTTACAACAGAACGTCTGGTACAAAGTGGGGTCGGAAATCAATATCGGCGAGCCCTTGTTCCGGTTGCCGGAGGCGAAAGTACTCCTCCACCGGGTACTCCGTAAAACGAAAGCGCGTTACGGCTTCGAGATGCGCGGACTCCGGCTTGAGGGGGCGCGGCTCACGTTTTACATCAAGCCCGACGACGGCCTCAAACTGCCGCTGATAATGCAGTGGCTGAAACAAACGTTTTCCGCCCGCTTCAACGTGCTGACGGGACGGCTGGGGCACGTTTGGGGAAAACGGTACGAGTCGGAGATATTGTGGGAGGATCCGCCTGAGTGGGCGAAGGAGGTGGACTGGGAGGCGGTGGGAACGCTGGCAAAAACGCCGATACCGGAGGTCATAACCTACACGTTGTTTTGGGGCAGCCCCCGGACGAATGGGATGGCAACGGAGAACCGTTTTTTGTTCGCCATTTTCCCCAAACCCGCGTCCCCGTCCGGCTAACCGCCCATTTTACGGCAAAAAGGGGATTACAGGCAGCCCCGAAGCTCTCGACCGGAGATGGCCGCAGAAGAGGTCTATCCCAACCGCAAGAGGTTTTGAAATAGGCTCAATAGTTTGTGTCTGTTCAAGTGGGGAAACTTGCGGTCCCGGGGATCTTCTATCCATGGGGTGTTAAAAATTTTATGTGTTTATCATGGCGTTCATCTGCGGTTCTTGTGTTTCTAATGCCGTCTGACGGAGATGTTGCCGGGCAGATTTATCACATTTTCAGCTTGGACAAGAGGATGGTCTTGAACTTCGCCGCCTCCCCAAAGTCGGGATCCAGCGCGATGGCCGATTCACAGTCGGCAAGTGCCGCCGGATAATCGCCGATGTGGTAAAAGACCTGCGCGCGCCGGTAGAGCGCCCACGGCTGATAGGCGTTCATAGAAAGCGCTCGGGAAAAATCTTCGGCTGCCGCCGGGTAGTTTTTTTGGACTTGCCGGACAACGGCGCGATAGTAGATGGACTTGTATGCGGATGGGTCGAGGTTGAGCGACAGGGTAAAATCACCTGCGGCATCCTCGTAGCGGGATTGGGCAAAGTAGGCCATACCTCGGTGCTTGTAGATGATTGAGGCGGTTTTTTCAGGCGGCTCAAGACTGAGGATATCCGAATAGAACGAGATCGCCTTGTCAAGCTGCCCCTTGTTATGCGCGTAGAGCGCGTTCAGCAAAAGATCATCAATCGAACGGGACGAAACCGGCGCGGGAAACGTAAATGCTTCGTCCTTCGCGTTCCCGTCTCCGGTAAGCGCCTCTCGAAAAATCGTATTGTCGGTAAACTCCTCGACCTTTTTGAAAAACGAGTCGTGCCGTTTATCCAATTCGTACCGAAACTGACGCTGATACGTGCGGATTTCCTGAAAAGTCGTATCGGCAAGGAAAAGCATCGCGTTTACGGCGGCAAGTTTCCGCTTCATCTGTTCGTCGTAGGGGGTAAACTCAGTCTTGTAGACCAGTTCATGCTCCACTTCCGCCCAAGCGTCTTGGAGAATCGTCCGTATCTGTATCTCGGCAACAGTAACAAAATCATTCTTCCATTTCGCAAAAATCTCATCCGGCAACTTGACGAGGAGATGGATGGACTCGTAGCCGAATTCTTTGAACGAATAGTCGGACCCTTTTTGTTCGATCTCAAAAACCGAAAACTTTTTCCGGCACGCCTCCTCGACCACCGCAATATCTTCAAGAAAGGGACAGACAACCCGTACACCGATCTGGTCGGGGATAAGGGCTTTATCCTGTTCAGGGTTTGCCCGCAGGTAACGAAGGTATTTTTTGTAAAAACTCTTAAAACTTTTGGGCCGCCCTTTCACGGTAAGATGCGTCATTGAGGCCAAGACATTTTTTTCGACATACTCGACCAATTCATGAGTGATGGATTCACGACATTCGCGCGTCTCTTCGTACTGTTTTTGGAGCGCCGCCTTATTGGGAAAAGTCATTGTAACCTGTTTGATCCGGTCAAAAAGAAACACGTTGATCGGCATTGATGCCAACCAACGTGTTTCTTTAGATTAAGTGTTTTTTACGAGAAAGCGTTTACTCGGTCTGCTCGTCACCTAAAGTATTCGGCGTAGCCGGCCAAATTTCCGTGGCCTGTCTCTGGTTTTCGACATAACGAAGAACCTGATCAATCCCGAAGTTTTTGCTGTCACGCGCCGCCTTCTCCGCTTCTCGGTCATTGCGAATACGCCAAGTAGCTTCATCATCAATATCAGCAGCCTGGTCGTCATGCGCTCTATCGTAAATGACCTCTACATCCTTGAAATAGGTGATAAAGTCCCCGCCGGGAGATGCCGCGTCACGCTTGATAAGAAATCCGACAAATTTAATGTAGGAAGAGTTTGCCGGATACAGCGGGTAGAGCCGCATCGTTCTCGCGCGAATATCCTGAATATATGAAGGATTGTCCCATGTGAGCCGCGCCCATCCGTCATAGTTCAAGTATCCCATCGGAACAACCTGCTGCTCACCCAGATCGTTCTCGAACACGACAGACAAGGAATGAGGAAAGTTTAGGCCGTACACGCGTACCGCAATCGACTTAATCGCGCCGACATTCTTAAGGACACCGTAACCGTCTTCAAACCGGGATGGGGCATAAAAATCCTGAGTGTCGAGGTCGGCGGGGGTAATCGTACCGTCTTCCTCAACGGTGGAGAATTCATACGCGGGAATGTCAAAAGACGGCTTGATCAGCGCCCAGGAGTTGTAGGGTTCCACCGGAAAATGCACCCGGGCACCCATTACCGGCTGTTCACCCTCAAAAAACCCCTTCGACGTAGCCCGCGTCACATAACTCAAACTGTTATTCGTCACGGACTGGGACGAGGACGCGAGTGTTACCAGCCAGCCTCCCTCCATCCTCGATTCCGTCACCTCTCTCGGCGTTTTCAACACGAGAGATGTTTTGAGCTGCGCCCGCTGTTCAGCCGTAAAGCTGTTACCCTGCGTTGTTCCAGAATAATCCATCAGCGTTTGCCGGTTCTCCCCGCTGTCCAGATCGGGGATCAGCTTAGAAAAATCGATCAGAATATTCTTGTCTGCAAAAGCATTGCCGACAGAAATAACCACAACCGCAACCAACATGAATATCCGCTTCATAATATAGCTCCTTTCTCCGGACCATACCGTCCGAATTTTCCTTGTAAATTTTCTCATACCTCATTCTAGCACAATGCAAAAAACTTGTCAAGCACTTATTGCCAAAATTGTCGGTATTTGCGTGATTTTTTTCAAAACCACAGCCCCTATCTTTCTATTTTCGCCCAAATAAAAAAAATTGTCAAGGGGCAGCCTCACGTCCATCGATAAAAATCTCAATGTTTTTCAACCGGCGGAAGTTCCGCCCCACGTCTTTCCTCAGTATGTCAACCGCCCGCATCGAATCAATGACATAACCACCTTCCGCGCCGCTGACCCCAGCCAATGCCGTCTGAGGGGGAAGCCCAATAAAGGCTGTCTCCCCGTCAACGATACAGGACTGGACGGTTCCGGCCGGGAAGAACCCCGCCGCCCCGTACGACAGCGGGCCCAGCAACACTTCTTCCACATACTGCCTCACCCTCGCGTCAAGGCCCCGCGCGGCGGGATTTTTCACTACCCGGTCTTCGATAAAAGGCTTCCCGTCCGCCACCGTGTAAAAAGCCATCACAACACGGCTCGCGTCGCGCAGAAGAAAATCCGCCGCAGCGAAGGCGGCCAGCAGCCCCATCCCGGCAAGCGCCAACACACGCACCTTCTTCATTTTTTCAACGGCACTCCGCCGGGATTCGGGGGCGTTGCGGGGGGTGTCCCCCGCTGAGGGGGGTAGCGGAAGAATTGCTCCAGGCCGTAGGCCCTACGCGATTCTTTTGGAGTTTCGTACGGGGCTGCGCCCCGCACAAAACTCCACCCCCAGATGGCCGGAGCAAGTCTGGAGCGAGGGGGGAGACTTCCCCCTCCTTATCTTTCTTGAAAACAACAATCTCTTTCATTTTAACGCGATAAATCCTCCGCTCCGCTCAAACCGGGCGATAAAATCCTGCAAGCCAGTATATATCGCGTCGCTAAACGTTTTCAAGCCCGCCGGATCGGAGAGCAAAATCGCGTCCTCCCGGTTGGTGACGAATCCGAGTTCCACGAGAACCGCCGGCATTTTCGAATTTTTCACCACATACCACTGCTCGGCCTTGATCCCGCGCGAAGGGAATGACGCGGGAAACTTGTCCTTGAAACCGGCGAGGATCGAGTCGGCGATCATCACGCTTTCCTTCGTAAACTCCTCGTCCAACATCGCGTTCTGGATGGGCAGGAGGGATGCCGGGGTCTGTCCCCCGCCGTCAAGAAGATCGCGCCGGTATTCCGGTGTAAGATACCACACCTCGTAGCCGCGCGCCCTCTGGTTAAACGAGGCGTTCGCGTGAACCGAGACATAGATGATTGCCTCGTTTTCCCGCAGGGGCACCGAGTTAGCGATCACCGTCCGGTCGTCCAGGCTTGGATAGGTGTCGCCGGTACGTGTCATAAGGATTTTCTTGTCGGGATAGGCCGTTTTGAGCGCGGCGTACAGTTCTTGGGAAACTTTGAGTACTACGTCTTTTTCGGTAACGGTCACTTTCTTTCCATTGATAGTGTGCGTCCCTTGCGCCCCCGCGTCTTTGCCGCCGTGTCCCGGATCGATGATGACCGCCGCGATACGGTAACGTTCCTTGTCCTGATTGACGGCCTCGGCAAACAGGTTCTTCATCGATGCGATAAACGTGTTCGGAAAGAGGAGCGCGCCGCCTTCCGTGTAAGGCGTGTCGGTGCTGATGAGGCGGGTGTTATCGAAGAGTACCAGCGTCTGGTTGCCCCGCGTTCCCACCGTAAATGCCGCGTCGTGCCCGCCCATGTCGATCCGACCCTGCCTGAGCAGCGGGTTGTAGCGAATGTTGCATCCCAGCGCCGTGAGTGCCTGCGGCAAGGTGAGCGCGCTTTCGGCAGCGTACAGTTCCGGCACACTAAGCGCGCCCGGCACGACAAAAACAATGAGATATACAAGAACGGCGCGATGCTTCCGTGTAATTCCAGTCATCGGATAGAGCCCTATATATATTATCGGCAGAATCCGGCGTTTTCCACAGGGCTCACTCACGGACGAGCCGCCGGCTTTTCATTCCGGCACCCGGAAATAGAAAGGCCGTGTATTCCGATGATAAATTCGCTTATAATCCCGCATCATCTTTATTTGTTTCAATCAGGATGTAACCTGATAGTCATTTATCATATGGGAACTTCTAAAAACTGAAGTTTTTAGAAGTTTTCCACTGAAAACGCGTGTTTTGTGTCTGTAAGACATCTCTAAAAACTAACCGAGTTTTTAGAGATGCCCCTATTATGGTGATGAAAAAATCCCGGCGTTTGCTCCCGTGGAGAATTATGATGTTGTCTATATCAATTCCGTGAATGAGGAGAGGGCGTTTGGAACATTGGCCAATGCGGGCCTGGATGGAAGCGGAGTTTTGAAAATAAGAATAACCGGCGGGATATATGTATGGAAAAAATATTTGCAATAAAAGCGGTTGGCGTTTGCTTCCCGCTGAAACCTCTACCGCTGTTTGCCCTGCCCTTCCGCCTGATAAAACCCGTCTTTCCAGTTGAAGCGGGCGCACGGGATCACGCGGCCGCGTAAAAACACCGTGCCAAACCCCACCCAAATTTCTCTACCTATGAATGTTTTTGAATTATGTACTAAGATGTGGCATATGTTTAATTATTATCTCATGTTACGCAGAGGATGTTGTGTAGCCGGAAATGACCCAAAATCTGTGTCAAATTTACCCACATTTGACCGCTTTTCGATGGACTTCTGGCATTTCCAATAGTTCCTGCGTAACATGAGTTATTATAATTGTACAGTTCCCGATTGCGTTGGTGGGGGGGGGGGAATATAACCGGTGAAACCTGCCGCCTCCCGCCATGTTCCCGCCGTTTACTAGTCTGCGTCCCAACCTATAACGAAGCCGAAAACTTAGGGCCGTTTATCGATGCCGTTTTTGGAAACATCCCGCCTGAAGCGCACATCCTTGTCATCGACGACAATTCCCCGGACGGCACGGCCCAAATCGTCGAAAAACTTATTACCCAATATAAAAACCGCCTGTATATTCTTAAACGTCATGGAAAACAAGGCGGCGCATCGGCATTTTTACAGAGTTTTGAATGGGGGATTCAGCATGGTTACGATGCAATGCTCGCGATGGATGCTGATTTTTCGCACGATCCAAAATATATCCCCGGCATACTGACAAAAGCAAACGAATACGATGTGGTCATCGGTTCGAGGCTGGTAGGCGGCAGAATTGAAAACCGCTCCTTGGTGCGAAACATTATGTCCCGAGGGGCATCACTTTATTGCCGCATTCTGTTGATGTCCTCCATTAGGGACTGGACAAGCGGTTACAACCTGTGGTCAAGGAAAGCTCTCGCCGTTATTGATATACCCTCGATTTTTACCCGTGGATATTCCTTTCAAGTTGAGATGAAATACAAAGCGTTTCGCGCAAAATGTAAAATAACAGAGATACCAATTATCTTTCCCGACAGGAAAAGAGGCGTATCAAAAATGAGCGCATTGTATTTTTTAAAAGCACTCCTTGATGTATGGCGTATAAAATGTATGCGCGTGAATAATGGCGTAAAACAATTTATCAAATTTGGAATGTACTGCTTTCGTTGAACTTGGACTTTTTGGGGTCCGCTTATAAGGAGGAACAGGCCTCAGAATTTTTCCAAAAGGCCCGCCGATTGATATATGCAGTATGAAGCTTTTCTCTCCG
>JAIRNN010000326.1 GCA_031257995.1 Spirochaetaceae bacterium
TTTTTGGTTTGGGACGAGGGAACATAAGAATCTTGACAAGCTGATAGAATTGCTTAGGTCCGCTTAACCTGGGGAATGCATATACAGACGGTAACCCTGCGTATTATGAGCGTTTTTCACGTGAACGTTGCGGAGATGGGGTCTTAGGGGTGGAATCCGGGACGATGTCCTTTGGAGAGGGGGTAGCGTAAGACCACACGGAGGGAGGCGAAGACGACCGGAGCGAGGGCTGGAGCGAGGGGAAGACTTCCCCCTTTATATTTTCTGAGCAGAAGCACTAGCCGTCCTCTCTCGTTCCTCCGGTATAGCGCAATATAGAGCGTCTGCCCAACTGCGTTTCCTCAAAGGTGAGTCACATCTCGCGGAGAAGGAAGGATTTGTCCCTTCTTTTACGCTTCTTCTGTCAGGTTTTTCCGTTTTCCGAACCGCCTGGAAAGCAGAATCAGAATGGGAATCCCCGCCACAATCAGCACCACCGTGTTGGAAACGCCCGATGCGAAAGCCTGCAAAAAGGTGATCTCCAAATCCGCCGCATAGAACAGCGATGTGAGCAGGGGCGTAACCAGCCCGAAGGCCACCGCGTTTCCCAGAACGGCGATCACCGCGTAGATAACCGCATGGCGCACCTTGAACACGCCCTCGTCTATCCTCGCGCCGTACAGGGGAAGGGTCCCGATGAAGAAGCCCAGAACGCCGTTCCCGACAGACCAGTCGAACCAGTAGCCCCAGCCGCCAATGGTATCCGCCAGCACATTCCCGATGAGCAGGGTTACAAAGGCCGGTAAAGGCCCGAAAAGCCCGCCCACCACCACGGGAACAATCATCGCCGAGGTCAACTGGGTGTTTGTGAACACCGGAATACTGCCGTACGCCATGAGTACCCCAAACAATGCCGCTCCGATCGCTACCGCCACCAGTGTTTTGGTGTTCCACTTGCCAAAAACAAGTTTACCGAAATTTTCTTTTGCCATAATCGTCTCCTTAGTCGTATTATTAATCCTATTATAACGATAGGATTACTTTATGGTCAAGCCCCGCCCCAATGCCGTAGGTATCGGTAAAATGTCCCTGATTGAGCGCGATAAGCAGGTAACCGGTCGAGCCATTGTAAAGAATCGGTTCGCCCAACCCGACAAACCCGAATGACCGGTGGTACAGCACCCGTTCCCCGAACAGCGTCTTGTCTTTATGGGCAATCGTAACAAGGGGCCTCTCGCCGTGAACAATGCCGGTTTTTTCAAAATCTTCTATAGATATGTTTGTCGTAACGCACCCAAAGTGGCGGTCGGCCATCGTAACGTGCCCCGAAGCATAGCCCGGCCCGATGTTAGGCGGAACAAGGGGGAAGCGCACAATCTCCTCCACCGGGTAGGCGGGGCCAACCCCCTCAAAGTCAATGATCCCTGACGCGAGCCGCGCCGCAGTATAGGCATAAACGTCCCGCCCGTGAAACGTGTTGTAACGCTCAGTCCCCGGGCGGCGGTTCACCGCCTCGTCAATCTGGCGCGCCTCGACAATCCCCGGCGAAGCGGCGGCGTGAGTCAGGGTGCCGTTATCCGGCGTGATGATGTACTGTCCCGCCGCCGTCTTCACCGCGCAGGAACGCCGCGAGGTTCCCACCCCCGGATCAACCACCGACACAAAAACCGTGCCCCGAGGCCAGCACGGCATCGTATAATGCAGGCAAAACGAGGCGGCCCACGGCTGATAGAGCGGCAACAGATGGCTTATGTCCCGCACCTGAAGCGCCGCGTCAACCGAAGCGATGACCCCGTGCATACTGGACACCGACCCCCAATAGAGGCCGAAATCGCTTTGCAGACAGATAAAAGGTTTTTCCAAAGCCATCGCCTTTTTATTTCAGGCGCCGGATAATGTTGTTCCGCAATGTTTCGACAAATAACATAATGTCCCACTGGTGCGCATAACCAAGCCGGAGGCTGTCGATATACGCTATCATTTCGTCTGAGAAAAACGACTTTTCGTCCAAGTCAATCAGCACAAGCTGCCCGCCAAAAACGCCGCCTCTATCGGATGGGCGTACCACCTGCGCGCCGGTGAGACCACCGTCAACCTGTACCGATGTGAGATCACCGAAATACTCCATGATGCTGACACCGTTCCGGGAGGCGGGCACGGCATCACCGTTAGCCATAAACGTTATTGGGTTTACCGCAACGGTTGTTTCATCGCCCCATATAAATCTGACCTTGTCGCTTTCCACTTCACTTTTTGTCGCCGTGTTCCAGCTTACCAGCGTGTTGATGTCATCCGCCCTCAACGAAGGTTTGTACGGCGAGGCATTTAAGATCTCGTCGTTCAACGCATAACCTATCAGATAAGAGCATACCATCAGCTTTTGAACATCGGGAGATTCATAGCGGGATGCGAATTCGGACATCAGCAAACCGTTCATTGATGAACCTTGCGAATGGCTGAACATGATGTACCGATGAAAGTTGTTCATATTTTTAAGATAAAAGTCAAAGGCGTTAAAAATATCGGCTTTGGGTGTACCTTCAATCTGCTGCAATATCGTATCCAGTTCAGCGGTACTGAACACTTTGCCGTTCAACTGGCGGTATTTGGGCATATAGATATTCACGTTCAACCCCGCAAACACCGGCGAAACATTGTCCTTCACCCAGCGTTCAACCAGTTCCCGCATCGCCGCGTCGTCGGCCGGAACGAAATCGGGTTTTTCGCTGTCCAGTACGACTGTGGGATATATGAGAAACACATCAATATCCGAAGTTTTCCGGGTCGGCAGAATGAACCAGTTGTTTCTGTCGCGGTAATCCAGCCCGTTTGAATCGGGAACATAGCTTGTTGACGGGTTTTTGATTTCCCCGGCGGGCAAAGCGCTGTTCGTCAGCCCGTAGCGGTTTATGTCGATAAAACTATAGGGAACAGCAGGAGCGTCCATCACACTCGGCGCGGCATCCTGCGTTTTCGCGCACGAGCAGAGGGCAGCCAACAGCAGAACCACCCATAAAGCGTCTGTCAAGACATTGCCGCGTTGCGACCATTTTCTTTGCGATTGTTTCATAGCAAACTCCTTTTTGTACCAATCTTACCACGCCGCAAATTGTTTGTCAATGTTGTCCAAAGGCGGGGAAAGTCTCCCGCTGTCAACAAATTAAGGGATAGTGCCGGGAGACTCCCCTCTATTGCGGTGAACAGCGGGAAGCATTGACAACGAACAGGGCTACGAACAGGCTTGTTTCACGGTCGTAAACAGGCTTGGCGCAATGCCCCTCTTGACAAAAAGTACGGCACGTTATATCAGACGATATGATTACTGATAGTATAGTGCTGTCGTTGCAAAGGGCGCTTGAGCCGTACGCCGCTTACTTCTCCGTGAACCTGCATAAGTTTCTTGCAGCGATTGGGGAACATTTTTGGCTGAGCGGCGGGGCGTTGCTCATTGCTACCGTTGCGGGCGTGTCTTTCGGGGTGTTGTGTGCGCGGAACAAGACGGTCAATCTGGTAATTTCAGGCGTTTTTTTCGGCGGCACGGATCATTCCAAGCCTTGCCATCCTTTTTCTCTGCCTTCCCTTGCTGGGAACCGGGTTTAAGCCTTCGGTCACGGCACTCACCTTCCTCGCGCTGCCGCCCATTCTGATGAACACGGCGGTTTCGTTTGCCTCGGTTCCGGCAGCGACCCTTGAGGCGGCGGCGGCGATGGGCATGACCGCCGTGCAGATTTTCTGCAAAGTGAAGGCCCCGCTCGCGCTGCCTCTGGTACTTGCCGGTTTCAAAACGGCGGCGGTGGAAGTCGTCGCGAGTGCCACGCTTGCCGCCTACATTGGCGGCGGCGGTCTCGGCGTGATTATTTTTACCGGGCTGGGCCTTATGCGGACGGAACTGCTGGTTATCGGCGGCGCAAGCGTCGCGGCACTTTCGGTACTGATTGATTTTTTGCTTTCCGGTTTGGAGAAAAAAGTGCAGACCGCGCTTTTTGGTTAAACGGGGGTTTTTGGCGGCTCACATATATATTTCTGTCTGTTGAGCCTGTTCCAAAACTCATTTGTATTGGGGTATTTTTGTCAGTTGACAAAGCGAAAGGAATTAACCGCAAAGGCGAAGAAGGCGAATAAGGATGGCGCACGGCTGTTGAGAGATTGTCGGCTTTACAGGCAGTATTGAATGCGGCCTTCGGTGAAGACTTGCAAAACAGACAGATTGGCAAGAGGGCGTGTAGTGTCCAGTAAAAACCTTTTGCGCCTTATTCGCCTTTGTGGTTAAATTTTTATGAAGGTTCGCTGTAAATGCGGTTGTTCTAGGATTCGCGTGGTTTTTTTTGCGGCTCGTAATGGCGCCGTCTATGTTATATGAAGGAGTTTTTTATGAAGAAAGTATCAAAAATGGGCGTTGCCCTTGTCGTTTTGCTGGCCGTATCGGTTTTGATTGGCTCGTGCACCCCCAAACCGAAGACGGCGGTTCGTATCGGGTCGAAGAATTTCACCGAAAACCTCATTTTGGCCGAATTGTACGCCCTCGCTCTGGAAGATGCGGGGCTCAAAGTTGAACGCCGGTTCGATTTGGCGAGTTCTGTCGTCCACACGGCGCTGGTAAACAACGAGATTGACTTGTATCCCGAATACACCGGCACCGGCTTGCTTGCCGTGCTGAAACTGCCGCTCATCACCGATCCGCAGAAAGTTTACGATACGGTAAAGGCGGAATACGCGAAACAGTTTGACGTTGTGTGGCTCGATTACGCGCAGGCAAACGACGGGCAGGGCATCGTGGTCACGAAAAAGGCCTCCGATGCTTACGGGATCCGCACGATTTCCGACCTGCAACGAAACGCGGAACACATCCGCTTCGCTTCTCAGGGGGAATTTGACGAGCGGGAGGACGGCATTCCGGAACTTGAGAAAGTGTACGGGCCGTTCAACTGGGCTTCCAGCACCGTGTACTCGGACGCACTGAAATATCAGGTACTTGCCGGCGACCAGGCCGATGCCGCCCCCGCCTACACCACCTAGGGGACGCTCATCGACCCGGCCTACGTGCTGCTTGAGGACGACCGCTATGTCTGGCCGCCCTACAACATTGCGCCCGTTGTCCGCCGCGCCGCCCTTGACCAGTCCCCGCAGATTGCGGACGCGCTCAACGCGGTAAACGCGAAGATCGACACGCCGACCATCACGCGGCTGAACGCGCAGGTGGACTTGGACAAGCGGGAATACGCCGATGTCGCGAAAGATTTTTACAACGCGATTAAATGAGCCGTTTCCAAGATTCCGACTGCCGAGTTAAGGAGGGGGAGGTCTCTCACTGTCAACAAGTTAAGCAAATAGAAAAAATAAAAGGTCCACAGATTTCCCAGATTACACGGATTTTTGTTTCAAAACCTTGCTTAAATCTGTGTAATCTGTGGACAAGAATGCTTAAGTTGTTGACAGTGGGAGGTCTCTCCCCTGTCTCCAGCCAGCGTAAAACCGCGCCGCGCAAAGCGCTTAGGCGGTTTTGCGCCGTCTTCCGGCGCCCCCCTCTGCGGAGGCTCTGCCCCCGCAGGTGTCCGTGACACCCCGCCCCCGTCTTCATTGGGGGGACTTGTCCCCCAAACCCCCCGGAGGGTTTGGGGCAAACGGTTGATCCCCGGTTTTGCGCCCGGTTCGGCATTCCCCGCGAGGCGGAATCGGTATTGGCAAGCATCATCCCGCTTTCCGAACAACGCCGTATCGCGGATTTTGAAAAAGACCTGTTCAACGCGGCGGATCTGCGGCTCATCGGACTTGAGGCGGATGGCCTCTATCGGCGCGGCATCATCAACTATGCGGATGAAGGGCTTTTCCAGTTGGGCAGCTTTTATACCCTGTTGGATGTCTTTGTCGTTGCCGAACCGGAGAAGTACCGCATATTTCCCCAAGAAACACAAGCCGCCCTCGATAACTGGTGTTTTTCCGCCTATTACGCGCGGCTTGCCATTGACCCGGAAGAGCGGCCTTCAGGCGACACCGTTCTGACCCGCGAGGAAGCCCTGCAACGGGTACAAACGGAGGATCGGCAGGCCTACCTCGCCAACTGTGACTGCCGCGTTCTTGCCGGGGGGCATGACGACTGCGAAAAGCCGCTCCGTACTTGTATCTCGTTCCGGTCGGGGATCAACACCATCGCCCACCGGGGCGTTTCCCAACCCGTCACCAAAGACCATGCCGCGCAGGTGATCCATGATGCGGACGCGGCGGGCCTCATCCATACGGCAAACGAGAACACGATCTGCAATTGTTGTACGGACTGTTGCTACCTTTCGCGGGCGCGTCAAAAACGGGATGCGGCACTGACCGCGCGTCCCGGCCCTTTTGTGCGCTGGCCGAAAGTTACCCGGCGGATACGGACGGATTGGGACAAGTGCGCCGCGTGCGGGCTGTGCGAAGAACGCTGTCCTTTTCATCTCTTTTCCGTGGCGGAACGGCGGGTGGATGACAACCAATGCATCGGCTGTTCGTTGTGCGTCAACACCTGCCCGCAAAAAGCGTTGTCGTTGGAACAAGAGTGACGGCAACTGGAACGAGGGGCCGGCAAATTGCCACGGCAACGTGGTCAGGCTTAGACCACAGGCGTGCGGCAGGCTAGCGCACAGGCGTGCGATAGGTTAGCGCACTCGCGTGCTCAGGCTTAGGGCACGCGAGCGCCTGAGGCTAGGGCACGCGGGTGGCTAAGCTTAGGTTGGGGTCACGCTCCGGCTTGGTTCTGTTGGCGGAACAGCCGCGTTGTCCTTGTTCCTTAACGTGCGGGCAGCGGTTCGCCGTGAAATTGCTGCGGCGCCCCCTTTTTCGGCTGGGTTTTTCTATATATAGTAGTTCCACTTAAATAGACCTAACACCAATAATTGTAAATTGCAGTCTGAAGTAAATCGCAAAAAGCAGCGGTGTCACGCAAAGCACGCTTCATATTTGCCCAGTCTTTTTCT
>JAIRNN010000035.1 GCA_031257995.1 Spirochaetaceae bacterium
AACGGAAGAAAACGGTGGAATTTGCCCGAAGCATGAAGGCTGAAGGGGAGTCTCTGGACAAAATAATCAGATATACCGGCCTCTCCGCAGAGGAAATAACAAAACTAGAGTTGCTCCCGCCGTTAGTTAAAACATCCCCCGCTACCCGCGATTTCGCTATACTGAAATCGCGGTCGGACGGCCGCTTGGAACAGGATGATCAATTACCGTAAATCGCTTCTTTCGATTTTTGTCTCGTTTTACCGGGCCGCACGTGAGGCTTTCGCGTTTGACTTGCTCTGCGCGTCGATGATCGCGGGGATTGACTTGGCTTTCCCCGTGCTGACCAAATACAGCCTCGATCGCCTTTTGCCGGAGAACAAGGTCAGGGTTTTCGCCGTGCTCATCGCGGGGCTCGTGGGGCTCTTTCTTTTGCGGATGCTTTTTTCCTATTTTGTGACGTATTGGGGGCATACGGTCGGGGTGCTCATCGAGTCCGACATACGGCGGGAGATTTTTTCCCATCTGCAAACGCTGCCGTTTTCGTTTTATGACAAGGAACGGACGGGCGCGTTGATGGGACGGGTAACGACCGATCTTTTCGACATTACCGATCTGGCGCACCACGGGCCGGAAGACCTTTTTATCGCCGTAACGACCATTGCAGGCGCATTTATCATTCTGGTAACGTTCCGCCGGGAGATGGCGGTGGTGTTTCTGGTGTTTTTTCCGGTTCTGGTCGTGCACACGATGCTCTGCAGACGGAACCTCATGCGGGCATCGAAAGAGGTGAAACAGAAGACCGCCGACATTCTTTCCGCCCTCGAATCAAGCATCTCAGGCGCGCGCGTCGCCCTTTCGTTCACCAATAAAGACTACGAGATGGAAAAGTTTACGCTGGGAAACGAAAACTACAAGAACGCGCGGCGGACGTACTACAAGTCGATGGCGAACTTTCACAGCAAGCTTGAGTTTATGATCAACCTGCTGAGCGTCGTGGTACTGGCATCGGGCGGTTTTCTCATCATGCGCGGGAGTATGCCGGTCTCCGATTTGATCGTGTGCAATATGTTTGCTGCCGCGTTTCTTCAGCCGATCCGCCGTTTGCAAAACTTTGTCGAGAGCTTTACTGTGGGCTTCGCGGGTTTTTCCCGTTTTGTCGAGATTATGCGGACGGAAAGCGACATCACCGACCGGAAAGGGGCTGTGGAACTGGAACGCGCCCAAGGGGATGTCGAATACCGAAACGTGAGTTTCGCCTACAACAAGGGAAAGCGGGTGCTCACCGGCATAAATCTTTCGATTCCTCGCGGAAAAACGGTGGCCCTGGTCGGGCCGTCCGGCGGCGGGAAGACCACGCTTTGCCATCTTCTGCCGCGTTTCTACGAGACCATCGACGGTTCGATCACGTTGGACGGCCATGATATTCGCGACATTACGCTCCAATCGCTGCGCCGCAACATCGGCATCGTCTCGCAGGATGTGTTTCTTTTCGCGTCCACGATCCGCGACAACATCCGCTACGGCAGGCCGGATGCAACGGACGTGGAGATCGCCTGGGCCGCGCAACGTGCCGAGATTCACGCCGACATCATGAATATGCCCGACGGCTACGACAGCGTGGTCGGCGAACGCGGCATTAAACTTTCAGGCGGGCAGAAACAGCGGGTGAGCATAGCGCGTATCTTTCTCAAAAACCCGCCCGTGCTGATCCTCGATGAGGCGACTTCGGCCCTCGACTCCGTTACCGAGATGAAAATCCAGCGATCGCTCGAAGAACTGTCCGCCGGCCGCACCGTGATGGTCATCGCCCACCGCCTCTCCACCATCCGCCGCGCCGACTATATCATCGTCATCGACGAAAACGGCATCCGCGAAAGCGGCACCCACAGCGACTTGCTCACCCTCGGCGGCCTCTGTGCGGAGCTTTACCACACGCAGAATCAGTAACTGTGATCGGGTGGGGGAAGTCTCCCCCTCGCTCCGGACACGCACTCCGGTCGAAAGGCCTGAGCCTAAAGGCGCATCCGCACCTCCCTCCGTTTGGTCCTCCGCTACCCCCTCTGCGGGAGCGCTGCCCCCGCAACGCCTCGCATTAATCACAGGCTTTTATCACGCTTTAATCACGAGGAAACCGCAGATACTCTATGTTATTTTGTAAAAAGCGATGATGAAGAGCGGAAAGGGGCCGTTTTTTATGAAATACGAGGAAATGCCGGGGAGGATGAGTAAGAAGAAAAGCGCGGCGGCTCGGAAGATAGCGGGTCCGGCGTGGCTGTTGATGAAACGGCAGGAATATTACCGTGGGATGAGTAACGAGGCTTTGGCAAAGAAGCCGCGTTATTATAAAATAAAAAAGTTGGCGGAAAAGGAGGTTTCTGCTTGACGAAATAACATAGGATTACACGGATTAAAGAGGGGTGCGGTGTGAAAAATCCGCGTGTATCTGTGAAATCTGGGTAATCTGTGGACCTTCTTCATCTGCGGTCATCTGTCCCGTCCGCGTTCATCTGTGGTTTAACGTGATCCAGACGTTTTGTCCGGTAATTCCGAGTGCAAAGCCTGACGTTGCGGAAGTGGGCAAACCTCTCCTCCGGCCATCTTTGGCCTATGTGATTGAGGCTGGCTGTAACCCCCTTTTGGCCGGAAATGAGGCGGTTAACCGGGCTGAGACGAGGATTTGGAAGCGTTTTTGGCCGAAAAACTGGTCGTTATCGTCATCCCGGGCGACCTAAGGCTGTCCCACGTCAAGGTGTAGGCCATCGCTCCCGCTATCGGTGTGTTTGCCGACTTGTCTATAGCCGCCCAGTCCGCCTCTTCCGCCCACTCAGGCGGCTCCCCGTCCAAGATCTCCGACTCGTACCGTTCCCCCCAAACGTGCCCCCTTCTCCCCACAATTATGTTGAACCGCAGGGAAAACGTTTGTTTCAGCAACTGCATTATCAGCGGCAGCATAAAGCCGTCATCGGGCTTAATGTAAAACGTGAGCCGCGCTCCCTCTAGCCTGAGTCCGCGCATCTCGAAGGGATAACGCGTTTTCGTTTCACGAAGTACCCGGTAGAGCAGCACTACGGCCACCGGCAACTTGAACAAGGGCTCGCCGATATTGACCTCTGTCCCTACTTTGTACCAGACATTTTGTTGTAACTTTCGCGGTTTGTTCATATAGAAACCTCCATACTATATAAGGCGTTGAGTGACGGTTTTGCTTTAATCCGGTACGAAAAAAGCGCGAAAAAACAGCAAATTTTTTCAGAAATCACAAAAGCTGTGGATTAACACGGATAAAAAGGTCCGCGAATGAACGCGAATAAAAGGGCCCGCAGATTACACGGATTTCCACAGATTTAAGCGGGGCGTTGAGACAAAAAATCAGTGTAATCTGTGGACAAATATTCTTAACTTGTTGACAGTGGGAGACTTCCTCTACCTAAAATAAACCGATGTTATTTTCATGCCTAAAGCAGTATATTTCATGCATCCTGTCTTATCACAGGGATGCAATTTTCCCTGAATAATCTTACAGGGTGAACTTATCACAGATGAACAACATTTTTTTGAAAATTTTTCTTGACAGGCGGTTTGGGTTATGGTATAATAATATTAGGTTATTCTCAAGGATAGTCAGAGCAACGAGACAGGGTTAAACCTGTCAATAAGGGGGTTTATGAAAATTGCCGACGTTCTCAAAAAGAAGATGACGTTCTCCTTTGAAGTCTTTCCTCCGAAAGAGGACGACGGCGTACCTAAGTTGCAGAACGAGCTAAGGGAACTTTTTCGTTTCAATCCGGATTTTATCAGTTGCACGTATGGAGCAGGAGGCACCAACGTAGGGAAAAGCAAGGAGATATGTAAGTTTATTACGGACAACAAAGTTACCTGCATGACGCACTTTACCTGCATTGGCAACACAAAGCGGGAGATCAAGGAGATTGTTCAGAGTTACATCGACTTAGGTCTTGAAAACGTGCTCGCTATGCGCGGCGACTTCCCGAAAGACTCGGAAACAGGCAAGCTGAAGACGACGACGGGCGGCGACTTTGAACACGCGAATTTTCTCATCGAGTATCTTCGCGGGCTTTTTCCCAGACTGGGGATTTCGTGCGCGGGGTATCCAGAGAAGCATATTCTCGCGCCGAGTTTTGACAGTGATATTGCGTTTTTGAAGGCGAAGCAGGATGCGGGCGCGGACTTTATTATGCTCCAGCTCTGTCATGATGTTGACGCGTACTGCCGTTTTCGCGACAAATGCCATAAGGCGGGGGTGCGTCTTCCGCAGGTGATGGGGCTCATGCCGGTTCTTGCCCGTGACCCGATCATCAATATGACGGTGTCCAACGGATGTTCCATTCCCCCGGAGTTGGCGGCGATCATTGGGAAGTATACGCCGGCGAACGGGGCACCGGAGAATGTTGTCAAGGAAATGGCGGCGGACTTTAAGAAGGCCGGCATGGAATACACGGTGAAGGAGCTTTGGCGGTATATGGCGGCGGGTGTGGAAGGGATTCACATCTATGCCTTGAACAAAAGCGCCGATGTTGCTAAGATTGTTTTGGATGCGGGTGTTAGCGCACGGTTGCCTGTGCGGGAAAATTAGGGTAATTAGGCGTCCTTGTCCAGCATGAGGCGTTTTTCTTGAGTTTGCAAGGGCGTAAAATGAATTAGTTAAAAATGGGCGTAAGTCCAAAATTTTTATAGGAGGATTTTTTATGAAAATCTCAAAGAAAGCTTTCGTTTTCGTTGTTGCCGCTCTCGTAGGAAGCGGTACGTTGTTTGCCGGCGGCGGCAGCCAAGCGGCCCCGTCATCAGGAAGCGCGGCTGCTCCGGCTACCAAGATCAGGGTTATCTTTGCCGGGACCGAAGCCGCGTCATCCGGGCAGAGCCGCGCGATGCAGGACGCGGCGGATTTGCTCAACGCGGACGGCCGGTTTGACGCTGACGTTCAGGTGGCCGGCGCGTTGGGGGCGGACACCGACAACCTCGTTACCCAGGCCAAGACCGGCGTTCCGCTTGTCGTGCCGTCTGACCCCGGCCGGCTTGCCAGCCAGTTCAACATCCCTGATCTGAACATTCTGATGGCGCCGTACATCCTGACCGATCCGGCGGTGTTGCAGAAACTGCCTGACACGGCGTTGTTCAAGGAGTGGCAGGCGAAATTGGAGGCTCAGGGCATCACCTTTGTCGCCAATATGTACAACGGCTTCCGCAGTTTCTACACGACGACGCCGGTTAAGACGGTTGCCGACCTCCGGAACCTCCGTATCCGCGGATTTGGGAACAACATCGGTAACGCGCTCGCCAAGTACTTTGGTTTTGCCAACATCGGTATTCCTTGGGGCGAAGTGCTTCCCGGTATCCAGCAGAAGACGCTTGACGGCTGTGAAGTTCAGGTCTCGACGGCTTACACTTCGGCTATCTATGAAGTCGCCAAAAATCTCGCGCTGTCCAAGCACTATATGCTTCAGGCATCGTTCGTTTGTTCGACGCGACTGTTGACCAGTATGCCGGCAGCGGAGAGGGAGTTCTTCGTTAAAACGATCCGCGATACGGCTCAAAAGTGGGGCGCGACCATCGCCGGAGAGGAAGATGGTTACTATCAGCAGATGAAGACTCAGGGTGTTACCATCACGGAAGTCAGCATTCAGGAATTCCAAAACGCGATTAATCAGCTCTACACCAACAATGATCTCGGTTTCTCGACAGGGTTGAAAGACCGGCTGTTCAGAGAGCTTGGGTTGTAATTGTTCACGAAACACCGGTTGACGCATTTGTTGGCCGGTGTTTTTTTGCGGCCTGTTTTGTTGGGCGCATACAGGTCATTCTCGATTGAGTAAATATTTTGGTTCCATGAGGCTGTTTCTCGGCATCAGATTGTGGAACAGTCATACATTTTTAATGAATGGGCTGGGATTGAGCATTCCGGTCTTTTCAAAGGAGTACCATGAAAAAAGTATACCACGCCTTGTGCAAGGCCGAAGTGGCGGTCTGCGCGGTAGGCTATATGTTTTTAGTCGCTTTTATTTTTGTTTCGGCCATTCTCCGGTCATTCCGGCTGTCGATGTCATGGAACATTGATTTAGCTATGTTTCTCCTCGCGTGGACCTCTTTTTTAGGCGCGGATATCGCGTGGCGGAGCGGGCAGCTTGTCGGCATCGACATTGTAACGCGGCGGTTGCCGTTCATCCTGCAAAAAATCGTTGCGCTCCTCGTCTATATTTGTATCTTTGCCGCGCTTATCATTATCGCCTTTTTTGGTTTCAGACTGATGATCACGGAGCGGGTGCGGATGTATCAATCGATACCGATTCCGTATTCGCTCATGACGCTGAGCCTCGTCGTCGCCGCATTGTCTATGCTGTTGTCTACCATCCTGAAAGTCAAGCGTTGTGTTTTGGAAATAGCCGGTAGGAATAAAGGAGGCGTTCAATGACCTTTTTGCTGGTTTGTTTTGTTTCATTCCTTGTTCTGGGGATGCCGATCGCGTTTGTCATCGGTATCGCCGGGTTCGCGTATTTTTCGACCACGTCCTACCTCACGTTTGAGACGGCAACGCAGATGATTGTCTCGCAGAGTCAGTCTTTCGCGTTCCTTGCCGTTCCTTTCTTTATCTTTGCGGGAAACTTGATGAACGTGTCGGGGATCACCAGCCGGTTGCTGAGTTTGGCGCGGGTTTTGACCCGCCGAATGTATGGCGGTACGGCGCAGATTTCCGTTGTGATGAGTACGCTGATGGGCGGCGTTTCCGGTTCGGCGACTGCCGACGCGGCGATGGAGACCCGGATTTTGGGCCCGGAGATGATGCGCATTGGCTACAAGAAGGGTTATATCTGCGCGGTCAACTGCATTACGGCCCTGATCACCGCGACGATTCCGCCGAGTTTGGGCCTCATCATTTTCGGGTTTGTCGGCGAAGTCTCGATTGGCCGTCTCTTTGCCGCGGGGCTTATTCCCGGCATCCTGATGATGGCGTTCCTCATGACGACGACTTCCCTCACGAGCCGTTACTATCGCTTCGATCCGCCCAAGACCGATACTCCGCCGCTGACGCTGAAAGAGCTTGGCGCAAATCTGAAAGAGTCCATCTGGGCGCTGTTCTTCCCGGTCATCCTCATTGTCGGTATCCGTTTTGGGGTGTTTACGCCGTCCGAGTCCGGCGCGTTTGCCGTCATTTACGCGATGATTATTGGCAAATTTGTTTACAAAGAGCTGACGTGGAGTAATTTCAGGGAGGCGCTCATCACGACGTTAAAGGATACCGGCGCGATTATGCTCATCATCGCGATGTCCGGGCCGTTCAGTTACGCGATCACGTGGGTCAAATTGCCGGTAGCCCTGAGCAACTTGATTCTGGGCATTACCGAGAACCCGCAGGCAATCGTGCTTATTATGATAGGCTTCCTGTTTATTACCGGGATGTTCGTTGACAGCAACGTGAACTTCCTGCTTCTGACGCCGATTTTCCTGCCGATTGTGAAGAATGCCGGGATAGACCCGGTGCATTTTGGGGTTCTCATGGCGACCGTCGTTACGCTGGGGGTTATGACACCGCCCATCGGGTCGGCGTTGTATACGGTCTGCGGTATTATTAAATGCCCGCCGGAGGAATACACGTGGTTTGCCTTGCCGTTTCTGGCGGCGGTGTTGTTGGAACTGGCGCTCCTCGTGTTCCTGCCTGACGTGGTGTTGTTTGTTCCGAATTTGATTTTCGGCCCGCCGATAGGCTAACAAAGGCGTGATGCGGCGGCATACTATGCCGGACAACCTTGCCCTTCTTCCGCCGGTCAAGCGGGCTCGCGGGTATCGGTTATGCACCGAAAACGCGCGGTTCGTTGACCTTTATCTGGACGGAGGAAGGGCGGTCTTGGGGCATAATCCGCCGGGTGTTCTGCGCGAGATGAAGAACGCCGCCGAACGGAACCTTTTTGCCCCGTATCCTTCCTATTATACCAGGCGTTTTGAAAAGGCGCTCTCGCTGTTGTTCCCCGGAAAATCGTTTGTTGTATACGGCTCAATAGAGACGGTTCCGTCCGCGTTGCGGGAGCAAACGCCTGAGTGGAGGCCGTACATGAAGTGGGCCGGGGAAGACGCGCTCGCGTTCCTGCCGCACCCGCTGGCCCCGGCGGTGTTGGTCACCGGGATGGGCAACGAAAATCACGGCGGCATTCCCTTGTCTCCGGTCATCCTGGCGCTCACAACACGGGCAATCTATGATGTACTACATAACCCGGAACGCGGAGCGGTCGTCTACCCGCAGGCAGACGAAGTGCTGGCCGGCGGGTCGTGGAAACGGGAGGGGATTTATGTGCGGCTCCGGGACGAGGCGGCAGACGAGGAGTGGGCGCGGATTTTCAGGCGTTTTCTCGATGCGGGGTTTCTGATTCCGCCCACCCAGCGGGACCCGCTCATTTTGCCCGGCGAACTGTCCCCCGGCGAGGAAAAGGCGCTGGCAGAATGTTTGCGATGTCAAGTGTAACCGCAGGCTTCATCACGGCACTCATCACCGGGAACCGCAGATGAATGCGGATTTTTAGACTAATGATAGCTTGTCTGTGGACAGAACGTATAAAATTAACCGCGAAGGCGAATAAGGATGGCGGGTACCGATGAGATAATCTGTCGGTTTTACAGGCGGGATTAAAAGTCGGCGGAACAGACCGATGGGCGGTAGAGCGTATTTCTATCAATAAAAACCTTCTGCGCCTTATTCGCCTTTGCGGTTAAATTCATTGAGAGTCGGAAGAACGGAGAGATTTGCGGTAGGACACCCGGCTATCAGACATAAATCTGCGTACATCTGTTTCATTTGTGTTCATCTATAGTTAAACGTGATTCCTACTCCGCGTTAAGCGGATCCCGAAATTTATACGTTCTCTCTATTTTTTTTATTAGACTTGTTCGACAACCCTCCACTAACTACTTAATTCAAAATTAATAATACCACAGATAATAGACATTCTCAGAAAATGTCTTCGGCGACGATTCCGGTATGGACAGGCCATGATCTTGAATGTTTTGATTT
>JAIRNN010000144.1 GCA_031257995.1 Spirochaetaceae bacterium
TCCGGCGCGATACCGGCTGGCAATCCGTGTGATTCGACCGCCATGCTCCGTTTCATCCCTTTTTTCCCGATCGGCGGGATCCCTTCCCGCAGCTTCCCCCGCCAACGGCGCTTTTACCATGCTCCCGCCCACGCTTTGCCATTCCCAGCCAAGACCGGCAAGCAGATCTCAGGCGGTCAGCCCTTCCTTCCACATCCGCCGGAAAAACCCGGCCTCAGCCCATTCGCTGGAATACTCGCGGATACTGCCGGCCGCCCCGTATCCTTTCGGCAGCGCTTCCGCTGGATGCCGGTTTGTAACACGTAGAAAATGCCTTCCAGTACCCGCCGGGGTTCTATCGGTTTTCTTCCCCCTCCCGGCTTCCTCCTATAAACTCGGTTTTCGTCCCGCCGGTGTTCGGACTCAAACGCCTTAACCGCTCCCCACCGTTCATCGCTTAGTTCCCATGCCCTAATCCCGGTCCCTTTTGCTCTTTTCATACTCTTTTTTCGGCTGCTTTTTATCCCCGGATAAGTTCTTAGACCTGTCAGATTATAAAGTTGGTTAGAAACCTCAAGTTTCTACAAGCCAAACATCGTTTAACTTCCGCTAAAAAATGCTGTTTTGTAAGGCTTTAGCGTAGGGCTTGTAAGCCCCAAAAATCGCAAGACTTGAAACGGGCTTTAGCCCGCGCCAACCGACCGGGTTGTTGAACAAGTCTAATAAGTTGAGCCTGTTTCAAAACTCTAAGCTATCGTTTATCTCTCGTAAAGGAGGCGGAGGCGGGTTACTTCGGGGTTATCGGGGGCCAGCACGAGGGCTTGCTGGAGGTAGAAGGTTACGCGGCGGGAGTCTTGGCGTTTGTCATAAATGGCGATGAGGCCGAGGAGGGCGGTCACATTGCGCGGGTCTTCGAGGAGGCTCGCGCGGAGGTCGTTGACGGCATCTTCGTCGTTGGCGCGGAGGCGGCTGCGGTAGTAGTGGGCGCGGCTACGGGCGGTTGCGGTTTTCAGAGTGGTAAGCGCGGTGTCTATCATCGCTCTGCCTTCGTCTCGTTCGGCGTTTTCTTGCGATTCAACGAGCATCCCGATGAGATCAAGGCGCGTGTTTTCATCGTCCGGGAATAAGGCCGCCGCATTTCGCGCAAAATCGAGAGCCGCCGTCCGGTCTCCCATGCCGTTTTTCACGGTGACGGCACTTTTGAGGCCGGACAATGACGGCGTGTTTTTCAGGATTTCCGCAAGATAACCGTCCGCTTCCATCCACGCCTCGCGCACGATCGCGTCTTCGAGGGCAAGTTGAAAAATCTCTGGGCTTGGAAACGGTTCGCTCAACAGGCGGGCAAGAAGCTGGCGGCCTTCCGTCTTGAAAGCGGGCTGACTGGAACCGAGGAGCAGCCGGGTAAGATAGATTCGCGCCTCAACGTCATTGGGAGCGGCGGCAAGGATCGTCCGCAATGGGGCAACGGCAGCGGACCGGCTGCGGTTTCCTTCCCATGCGAGCCGCGCCCGGAGAAAGAGATACTGCCGGTTCGTTCCCGATCCGCCTGCGGGGATGTAGGTGTCAAGGGGGAGCGGTACTTGATTGTAACGGCCAAGCTCGATAAACACCCGCGCTTGCATCAACAAAAACTCCGGGTTCCGCGAGTTCCGGGCAAGCACCGCCGCGATGACCTCGTCGGCCTTTTTCCATTCCCCCGCCGCGATGTAGGAAACGGCGAGCTGGCGGCGGGAAGCGATATTGTCTGGGTAGAGCCGCGCCGTCTCGGTCAAGAGGGCAATCGCGTCTTCATGCCGGCCCGCCCGTGCCAAAATCCGCGCAATGCCCAGAAAGGCGGGGTAACATTCCCCATTGGAAAGCGTTACCGCCTCGTCATAAAGCTGCCGGGCATCAAGCAGACGGCCCGAACGCTCGAAAACCAATGCGGAAAAGTACACTGCCAAGACCCCTTTCGGATTAATCTGCCGGGCTTTCTCCAGAAAAGGAAGCGCGGCGTTGTTTACATCCGCTGTGGCATTGGTCATTAAGACAACGCAGGGGAGGAGATTCGTCAAATAGTCGGTGCTGTCGGCAGGCGGCGGCATCCATGTTCCTTTTTGCACGTCGGCGATGATCTTCGTGTAGGCGTGTTGCAACGGCGGATTCACCTCCCCGTGCGTAACGTCCGCATCTGGATAGATCCAGTCTATCAACAGCGCGGCAACGGCGTTCAGCGTACGTCCGTATTCGCTCTGCAAAAGAGCGCGGCCTTCGATCAGCGCAAGCGCGTTACGGAGAGAGCCCGGACTTCCGATTTCAAGAAGGCCCTGCGCCTCCTTGAGAATTTCCGCCGAGGTCGCGGTCGTTCGAGACGAACCACTGGGCGCGGTTTCCTCAGACGAGGTACGCGCCGTCTGCTCAGGCGGAGAGAACGATGGAGGCAAGGGAGAAGACGCGCAACTCCCGGCAAAAACGACAATCGCCATTGCAACCGTCACTGCGGCAATCACGCCGGGGACCGCCGGAAAACGCGCCGGAATCGTGGAATTTTGTCCGGACATTACCGTTTTGTTGCCGGTCCATTACTATTCTTGGGGACAAGCGAGCCTAACACGAGCATGAAGCCCGCCAGCACGATTAGTAACGGCCACCAGTTCAGCATGAACTGCTTAAACGACCAAGGGGCCAAGTCAAGCGAAAAGAAGAGCAACACACAGCCCAAAACGATGAAGAGAACCGCCGGTAACAAGTACACCGCGTGAATCCGGGTAAAATGGTACCACCCTGCGGGAACGAGCGAGAGCCCGGCAAACACGGAAAGTAGCGGCCATGACTGGGAAAAAGGAATCGGCAGAACCTTTAACGCCAGCAGCACGAGAAAAAAGCCGATCAACAGAAAATAAGACGCGAAGAACAGATACAGCGAACGCTTACGCAACCTGATCGCGTAGATAGCGAAACCCGCCCCCGCCGCCAAAAACAACACCGGCACGATGACAGACAGCCGTGATATTCCCTGTATCGCGGCAAAGAGCGCAAGTACGCCCCCCACCATGAACACGATTCCCACGGAGAAAATGACACGCGCCGCAACCGATCTTTTCACAACGACCATACCCCCATTATACCATAAAACCCGCCCTCCGGCAAGCATAATGTACAGCATCAGCAATGCCGATTTCAAAACGAAAATCAGTGTCAACTTTTACCACTGAGCCATTCCCAAACCGGCATATACCATAGGCCGCAAATTGAGAAAAATCTGTTGAGGCTGTTTCAAAACCCCAAGTTGCGGTGCGGGCAGACCTCTCTCGTGGCCATCTTGGGCCGGGAACGCTAAGGCGGTCTGTAATTCCTTTTTGGCCGTGATTCGGGGGCGTTATCCGGGCGGAGACGCGGGTTTGGGGGTTATCTCCAATGAAAGACGGTTCCCTTTGGCCTTCCCGTTCGTCCGGGGGCTGCCCCAACTCAGCCTGTACGTCAGTATCCCCTCTACCGGCGTGGCCGCCGCAAACGCTTCCGCCTCCGCCCATCCGGGCGGCTCTCCCGCCAGTATCTCCGACCGGTAACGTTCCCCCAAACGTGCCCCTGCCTTCCCGTCAGCACATTGAGGCGGACTGAAAACGTTTGTTTCAGCCGCTGCATTATCAGTGGCAGCTTAAGCCCGTCGTCAGGCTTAATATAGAACGACACACTTCCGTTTTCAATGACAAGCCCGCATATCCCGAAGCCGTAACGCTTTTCCGCCTCGCCGAGCACGCCGAGGAAAAGCGCTTTGGCCTCCGGCAGCCGGAACAAGGGCTCGCTGACGTTTACCGACGTTTCAACCCGGTACCATACATTTTGTGCCAATGCTCTTTCTTTTCGCATATACAATGCCTCTGTATTATATATGCGGTTGTCAGCCCGTTTGCTTTATTTTGACGCTAAAAAAAGGGTAAAAAAGATGAAAAAGGTGAAGGTTTGAGGTTTTGAAACAGGCTCTGTTGATTCAATATTATTTTAACGCCTTAAAACCAGTAAATAAAACTTCCAGTCCGCAGTTAAACTGTTCGTCAAATGATAACCATTCAAAATTATTCCCTAAGATCGCCGCATAAGGATTGGGGGCATCCCGGGAGAAAGAACGAAAAAAATCTCGTCGGACACGGAGGAGAAAATATAATTATTTAACATATGGGTAGCAACCATACATTTATTTTCTTTCACCCCCAAATGTAACAAACAAATCATTACATTTTTCATAAAATCAAAATGTTTGGGTGTTGTGGTTCTTGACCGGGTAAAAATGCTAACCGAATCCCTAAGGGACAATAGTTTTTGCCGGTACAACCCAGCCGCTTCCATAAGGAACTGTGAAATAATAACATAGACAATTTATGCTGGTGTAATTTTGTAATTCCATGATTCAAATGGCGGTATTTTAACGATTGAAATAGTTCCAAACTCTTCATCCGAAACCT
>JAIRNN010000224.1 GCA_031257995.1 Spirochaetaceae bacterium
GACTTTGCCAAATCAAGCAAATTTTTGAGTTTGTTTTCCATGTGTATACCCCTCGCTTTTTATTTTAATCTCAGGCCATACACTTTGTCAAGTCTTTTTCCGACTATCACCAAAAAAAATGGCGCCGCAGAAGCCGCGCATACAAAAAGCCCCCGCAATGAGGGCATAATGAACAAAACGATAAAAGACAAGAGATAACGGCGCGAGATACGTGATAACAACGGAAAAAAAGTAAACCGCGCAACACGCGGGGGGCTTGACGCGCTTTCCGTTAAATGTTAATAAGGGAGGGGTACATGAGTAGCCGCCGAGCCGCGAATAGCGTATGCTGTCTTTTCGTTCGATTCTATCAACGACATAGGAATAGTGGCGATATTTATCTCCGTCCCCACCGCATACCAGACATTTTTTGCCAAATCTCTCGGTTTACGCATATCAATGCCTCCCTCGCCCTATTTATGCGATTGACTCACCGTTTTGCTTTAGTCTGACACGAAAAAAGGGCGAAAAAAGTAAAAAAATCATGGGGAACCGCAGATTTTTCACACCATACTCCGCTTAATCTGTGAAATCTGCGGGCCCTCTTCTTCCGTGTTCATCTGTAGTTCTCCGTGATAAAAGCCTATGATTGATGCTGTCGGGTGTTGTGGTGGGGTTTTAGGGGCGGAACCCGGGACTTACGTCCTTTGGAGAGAGGATAGTGTAAGCCGTACTTGCGAAGTAAGCGTGGGGCTGGACCGAGGGAGAGACGGGGCCTGTTGCTTTTATCTACGGCGGAACATTTTTTGGACCCCACACTATGCTGCGGAAATGTCAAAACACGCCTAGCACAACCATAGGTTGTGCCCGTTTCGCGTACGGCATTGGGTTCTTTCACCTTATATTTTCTTAGTATGTGCCGTCTCATACCCGCTCGCGCTCCGCAACCAGTCGGGCGATCCGCGTCCGAAACGCTTCCTTTGAAAATTGCCGCACATGCTCGGTAAACGCCGCACGGTCTTCAAATTGTCCGCGCATCGTTTCAAACCGCTCTATCGCTGCGGCAAGGGAGTCTGCCGTCTGCTCGTCAAAGAAGATACCCGTCACGTTTTCCTTCACTGTGTCCAGTGCCCCGCCCTTCCGACAGGCGATGACGGGACAGCCCGCCGCGTTCGCCTCGACCGGAACCAGCCCAAAATCTTCAACACCCGGAAACAAGAGTGCCTTTGCCCCCGCATACCGACCAGCCAATAGTGAACAATCGCCGTTTTCATAGCCTCCCAAGTTTACCCCAAACCCCTCATAAATTCAAAAAGGGGGCCGGACACCTTGAAGTATCCTGTCCCCCCTCTCCTCCTCCATTGGAGACCGCGCTGGGCGGCTCTCGCGTCCCGTTGAAATCGGTTGAAATTCCCGCTTATCTCTTGGGCGAGTATGACATTGTGTCTCTTGCGTATCAAATCGAGCGCGAAGACCTCGCGCTTGCGTGGAGACAGGCTCCGCGCGGGTACAGGCCCCACCTCCGCCCGCCTAACCGCCCCGGATCACGGCCCAAAGGGGATTCCAGCACACCTCAAAGCTCTCAGCCGGAAATGGCCGCAAGAGAGGTCTGCCCCCGCTTCAATCGCAGGGCTGAATCACGGATCAATCCCATTTAACTGCGGATATACAGAGCAGCACAGAGGACACAGATACACGCAGATTTATGTCCGTAAACCGAGCAGCCTGCCGCCAATTTTTCTATCTCGCCTGTCCAGCCGATGACCCGCACAACAGCATCCGCTAACAACATCGCCATTTGGTAAACCATCGTGACGGAGGGCGTTGCCGTAAGGCGGCATTGCGACGCAACCGTCAATGGGTAGCAATGCTTGCCAGAGGGCCGCACCGCCGCCCGTTCCCGTTACGCCGCTCCCAAGGAAGGCCGTGCTTGCGAAGCAGGCATTTGGGGCCTATATCTTGTAATTCCCCGGCAGATCCATCATCCCGTATTGCAAAAGCAACTCCTCCAGCCGGTCGCGCTCGATGGGTTCAGGGATCGTCATCAGCGTGTTCCCGTCGACAGCTTTGGCCAGACTGCGGTATTCCCCGGCTTGGGAACTCTCGCTCTGGTACTCGATCACCGTCTTGCGGTTCAACTCGGCGTGCTGGACGATGTTGTTGCGCGGCACAAAGTAGATCAACTGCGTCCCCAGCTCCTTCGCGAACGCCCGCAGCAAGTCCTGCTCGTTGTCCACGTTGCGGCTGTTGCAGATAAGCCCGCCCAGACGCACTTCCCCCTTCGCCGCGTATCTCTTGATACCCTTGCAAATGTTGTTCGCCGCGTAGAGCGCCATCATCTCGCCGGACGCGACAATGTAAATCTCCTTCGCCTTCCCCTCGCGGATCGGCATCGCGAATCCGCCGCACACCACGTCGCCCAGCACGTCGTAAAACACATAATCAAGGTCGGGCGTATACGCGCCCAGATTTTCCAGCATCGAAATGGACGTGATGATCCCCCGTCCCGCGCACCCGACCCCTGGTTCTGGCCCGCCCGACTCGACGCACTGAATCCCGTGAAACCCCCGCTTAATCAGCCCCTCAAGCGTTACCTCGTTCACATTGTCGCGGATCGTGTCCAGCACCGTCTCCTGATTTAAGCCCCCCAGCAACAGCCGCGTCGAATCCGCCTTGGGGTCGCAGCCGACCACCAGAATCTTCTTGCCCATCTCCGCCAGCCCCGCCGCCAGATTTTGCGTCGTCGTCGATTTGCCGATGCCGCCCTTACCGTAAATTGCTATTTGCCTCATGTACCTATTGCTCCTCAGTTTATCGTTATCGTTTTAGGGATTTAAGGGGGAAACTTCCCCCTCGCTCCAGACTTGCTCCGGGCCTGCTTGCTTCGCAAGCACGCCCTCCGCAATTCTTCCGCTACCCCCTTTCCTAGGGGGCTCCGCCCCTAAAACCCCGCTGGGGGCATTGGGCCCCCAGACCCCGGCAGCACGCGCGTCTTTTTCGTTCTTTTACAACGCCAGTTGACTCCGCGCCGTGGTGTAGATGTCCTCAAGCAGTTTAAGGCCGCCTGAGTATCCGGCCAGATGGCCGTTAATCACCATGCGCTCGATCATCGGGTGGGCCACCAGTATGAAGTGGCCGCCCACCTCGGCGGCGATCCGCCGTTCCCAGCTTGACCCTAGAATGAGGCCGTTCCCCGCGAAATCAATCGCGCGGATCCCGTCCTGAATCTCCTTGCCGTCCGCCGTAAACACGGCCTCCGCCTTGATACCGTAGTTCAAGTTCTCAAACTCCGCCTTCACCGCGTTCCGGTAGTTTTCCGGCGTGTCGTCCGTAATAAACGGCGTTGTCGGGAAAAGCCCCAGATCGTTCACCAGAAACTTGGTAAGCCCGATCCCGTAGTGCGCGTCCGTTACCGTGCAGAACCGCTTGCTCATAATCCGCTGTTCCAGAAATATATCCGAGAACCGCTCGATGAAGTAGTAGTATTCGTTCTCCTCCTCATCGATCACCCTTTGCACCGCCGCATGGCCAACATCCGCCGCTTCCGCCACCGTCCGCAAGAACCGCGAGGACTCAAACGCCCCGACCGGCAATGACGGATAGTGCAGCAGCGGAATGTGAAACCGGCCTTCCAGAAACCGGGCGCTCTCCAGCCCCGCCCACGGCGAGACCAGCACGGTAAGCTCGGCGTCGGGGATGCGGTCAATCTGCCGCGCCCCGCGCCCGTAGCCAAAGATCGTGTTCGGCGTGAGCCCCAGCCGCATGGCCAGCCGTTCCAGTTCGCGGAGGTTCCCCAGCCAGAACGGGTCCTGCATAGGCGGCGAGGCAAAGATGTTCACGAGGCCCTTTTGAGTCCGGGGCTTTCGTTCCGCCAGATACTGCTCAAAAAGCGCCTTGAGAATCCAGTCGTGGCCGTGGTAGTTATTCCCCTTGAACCCCGGTGTGTTCGCGTAGACGACCGGCTTCGCCGCATCCCGAAACTCCCCCGCAACCTCGGCGATGTCGTCCCCGATAATCTCCGAAGTACACCCCGACAGCACGACAAAGAGTTCCGCATCAATGATCTTCAGCGCGTTCTCGATGGTCGCCCGCAGTTTGTCGTTGCCCCCGAAAACGACCTCCTTCTCGCTCACACTCGTACAGGGGAAAATGTTCGGTGAAAACTTACCCGATGTCCCCTGGTTGCCGTTTAACTTGGCCCCGCAACCCGGCCCCGCATGGAGAATCGGGATCGCGCCCGGAATCGCCTGCACCGTCTGCATCGCCGCAAGGGCGCACTTGTAACGCGGCTGGTAAAGGAGTTTTGACATCTAGACCGCCTCTTTTTCCGCAACGCTTTCATACTCGCTTTTCTCTTCACGCTTATCACGCTGATAGAGCGGGTCCCGCTTCTGCGGCTGGGCGGCGATCAACATCGCGTCATTTGCCTGCTTGTACCACCAGTCCGTGTAGGGCAGCTTGCACCGCGCCGCGAGATTCTTCTCGAAACTCCGGTTCCGAATCACGTCCGTTACGCTCTTGGCAAATTGTACCATCCCCTTGTAACCAAAAATCGAATACTCGTCGGCCACATAGAACGCCGCGACCCCCTGCTTGATCGCCCACACCGTACTCCCCGGATGGCGCGAAAAGTAAATATCCGGCTTGTACCGGTTGATGATGTTGAGAATCTCGTAGTTCTGCATATCGGCGACCGAAAACCCGATGTCGTTCGGGGACTCGGTTTTGAGATAGTCCATCGCGGGCGGAACCGCTCCGTTGTCATACCGGTAGTCGTAATGCCATGCGGCGGCCCATACCACCTCCATGCCCAGTTCCTGCAAGACCCGCGCCACCTCGTAGGTATAACCCGGCCCCATCCCGATGACCGCGCGGAGCCCCGCGAGTTCCTGCTTCAACGCGGTGATTTCAGGCAGATACTTTTCCCGTTCCTCCGCGAGATACTCGTCAACCTCCTTTTCCTTGCCGATGGCCTTGCCGATTTCCCGCATCCACCTCTCAAACCCCGTAACACCGAGGAAGTTAATCGTCCGAATGTAGGGAACGCCGTATTTCTCCTCAAGCGCGTTGCCGAGATAAGTGCCGAGCGTCCCGCAGACACAGACCGTCGCAAGCGACTCGGAGATGTGCGAAAGCTCCTCCACCGTGGAGTTCATGTAGAGAAACTGCGGCGTAACGCCGAAACGGGCGAAAATCGCGGTGATCTCCTTCCGCTGGCTCTCGAAAAAGTTCTTGAAGTTGATCGCCGGACGCTTTTCTTTGGGCGGCTTCACGATGGCCCGCATCACGGCGTGATCGGCGACATCAAACCCCGACGCCCATATCCGCGACTTAAATCCCTCGCAGTGAACGCTCTCCACCGGCACGGGCAACTCCCCGGAAAGCTCCTCGCAGAGGCTGTCCAAATCTTCCCCGATGACCCCCGTTACGCAGGACGACGCGATGAAAATCGCCTTGGGGTTGAACTTGCGGTACGCTTCGTGGGCGATTTTCCGCACACCCTCGACCGCCCCAAACACCGTGTCGTGTTCGTCGATGTCCGTCCCCACCATAACGCTGTCGTTCGTCTCCCCGATCCGCGCCGCGATCTGGTTTGCCAGAATGTAGGTCCCCGCCGCCCCCGCGCAACAGCCGGACGGCGCGTGATAAATCACCGCGATGTCCCTGATCCCCAGCAACTGCCCGACCGCGCACATCGAGAGACACATACTCGACTGGCTGAAACAACGCTCCCGATTTTTCAGCGACCCACAATGCGACTGCGCCACCAGATCCTGCAACGCCCCGCAATACCCCGATATGGACCCCAGCCGTCCTTCCCGCGTCGGAATCTCCTGAGTCCGATACTTATTCTCCGCAACAATAGCCATACCCACTCCTCGTATATAATCTACGTGGTGATACTAGGATAATTAAAAAATTTCGTCAAGAGGGTCGGTGAGACGACTCAAGAAATATTGGTGGGGGAAGTCTCCCCTCGCTACCCCGTCTGTGGGGGAACCATACGGTGCATGGTAAGCGTTGCTTGGCTTGGTGGGCGCAACCCAAGCGTCCACGGACAGACGCATGACTGAATGCGCTCCGGTCCGGAAACCCGAAACCGGATGTTGAGGGTTGTAGGTTGCCGTCCCCGAAGGCATCCTTTGGATGCCCCGCCCCCGGCATTAACCACAGGCTTCATCACGGCATTAATCACGAGGAACCACGGATTACAGATACCCACGAACAGGGAGCGGATTACGAAGCTATGATAAAACGTGCGGTTGTCTGGTATCGTGTAAGAGGAAAGGAATAACCGGTACCGGTTGTAAAATATGGCTGGGACAGGAACCAACCCCATGATTGCGATTAACGGCCGGCAGCCGCGTTTACTTGCTGGGGAGAGTACCGTCCCTTACAACTTTATGTTTTATTAGAGTTGTTTAGAAACCTCAAGTTTCTAAACAACTTCCACTAAAAATGCGGTTTTGTAAAGCTGTAGCGCAGGGCTTTTAAGCCCCAAAAACCGCAGGACTTGAAACGGACTTTAGTCCGCGACAACCAACCGGGTTGTTGAACAAGCCTATTTTATATAACAAATGTTTTTTGTTTTTCTTTCCGGTATGTTTACTTCATTATTATCTTTATATCCAATTATCATTGATGTAATTGGTTTAAACCCTTGTGGGATTTTTAATTCTTTTATTAATCCCAGATTGTTATCATTATCAAATGCCTGTAGAGGGAAATATAACCAACAACTGCCTAATCCAATAGATTCTACCGCAAGCAGCATATTTTGAGTTAATGCCGAACAATCATATACCGCACTTTTAGATTGTTTTTTTACCGATACTATTATATATGTTGGGGCGTTATATAAACAATTGAAATTTTCATTGTTGCCTAATTCTCTTAACCATTCTAAAGATGATTGTTTGGCTGTTTCTTTTGCCAATAAATTTATTTTGTTCAAAACACTTTGATTTTGAATGATGGTAAAATATATATCTTCTTCAAAATTAGTTTCCCCATGAGGGGCATAAAGTCCCGCGTTTATAATCGTGTTTAAATCATTTTCAGTAATTCGTCTGTCTGAAAATTGTCTAACACTCCTCCGTTGTTTTATAATTTTAATGGTTTCATTTTCATTCATAATATTTCCCCTCCCTTTTTCTTACCGATAATCCCCATAACCACAGACGGCACGAATAAAGAAGTGTCCGCAACGAAAATCCGCGTCCATCTGTCTTATCCGTACCATCTGCGGTTAACCGTGATGAAACCGTGATTAAGCCGGACGTTACCCCGATTAGACCATCTATCGGTTGAACACGGCATCCTTACAACTTATAATAGGCGATCAAAGATTTCGCCTGTTTTTTGGCCGCCGCATCTCCTATTCTTATCGTTTTATCGAAATACGCTTTTGCTTTAACATTGTCTTTCATTTCCGCATACAGTCTTCCGATGTTGATTAAAATGACATAGTCATTGCCATCCGCTTTTTCCGCCGTTAACAAATAATCCAGCGCGGTTTCATATTCGTCCCGATAAATATAATACACGGCCAATATATTATACGCGAACGTGCTTTCCGGGTACGTTTTTATTTGCAGTTGGGCACAGTTGATCAGAGCGTTTGCCGCATCGTCTGACGGCGAGTTCAATAAAGTTTCATAATACCGGGAAACATACCCTAAAAAATAATTTTTTCCGTTATCAACCGGTTTGTTGTCTCCCAACGCCCATGAAGCGTTATACTTTGACGACATCTCTATCACGTTGAACAATGTTTCCCCCGCGCCTTTGAAATCCTCTATTTCAAACAACAATTCTATTTTTCCCCAATGCATATCGAGCCGGTTCGGGGCAAACGCCAAGCCCTTGTCCAAATATTTTATTCCTTCGTAGACATTCTTCTTATTGTATTCCCGCTTGGCGTATACACCGTATCTTCCGTCGGGCATTTTTCCCATAGCGGTGCCTTCGGCCGCGTCAAGATTACAATAATAATTAAAGAAGCCGATATACAGCTCAGGATTCGCCGGTTCCGCCTTTTCCCATTTTTCCAACAGGGCTTTCAACTCGTTAAACTGACCGTTTCTCAGCAATCTGAGATATTGATCCTTGTAACTCTCCTGCGCGGCCAGATGACAAACCGGCATCACGAAAAGAAAACCAATAAAAGCATACTTCATTTTTGACATAAAACCTTTCTTATAAATATAAATAATCCGTAATTTTCTCAGGCCTCTATTATAACAGTCTGTGCTCTTTTTTGTCAACAGAAAACGTATGACACAGAAAACGTATGGCTCGCCAAGACAAACGCATAGAATCACAAAACCACAGACAACGCGAATAAAAAAGCGTCCGCAACAAAAAATCTGCGTCCATCCCCTATCCGCGCTATCTGCGGTTTATTGTGATACTTGGCGGTCGATTAACAGCCGATTTCCAGCCGTTTAATAATCCATGCCGCCCATACCACCCATGCCGCCCGGGGGCATCGCCGGTTCTTTCTTCTCCGGGATGTCCGTGATCGCGCATTCGGTGGTGAGGAGGAGGCTGGCGACGGAGGCCGCGTTCTGCAACGCCGAACGGGTTACCTTGGCCGGATCGATGATACCGGCCTTCACCATGTCCACCCACTCCATCTTGGCCGCATCGAAGCCGATACCGGCTTTCTCGTGCTTGGCCTTGTCCGCGATGATCGCCCCGTCCGTACCGGCGTTCTCCGCGATTTGGCGGATCGGTTCCTCAAGCGCGCGTTTCACGATCTTGAAGCCGACCTTTTCCCCGTCCGTGAGTTTGGACAGATCGGCCTTTTCAAGCGCAAGCTCGGCGCTGATGAGCGCGATCTCGCCGCCGGGAACGATGCCCTCGTCCAGCGCGGCGCGGGTCGCGGAAAGCGCGTCCTCGACACGGTGCTTCTTCTCTTTCAGCTCGACCTCGGTAGCCGCACCGACATTGATCACCGCGACACCGCCGGCCAGCTTTGCAAGCCGCTCCTGAAGTTTTTCGCGGTCATAATCGGACGTGGTGTTCTCGATCTCGGCCTTGATCTGGGTGATACGATCCTTGATCGCCTTCTGAGCGCCCGCGCCGTTGACGATCGTCGTGTTATCCTTGTCGATCTTCACCGTCTTCGCCTTGCCCAGTTGCTTGATCTCGGTGTTTTCCAGCTTGAGCCCCAGTTCCTCGGTGATGACCTCGCCCCCCGTGAGGATGGCGATGTCTTCCAGCATAGCCTTCCGCCGGTCGCCAAAGCCGGGGGCCTTGACCGCCACCGCATGCAACGTGCCGCGCAGACTGTTGAGAATGAGCGTGGAAAGCGCCTCGCCGTCCACGTCCTCCGCGATGATGAGGATCGGTTTTCCCGTCTGGGCGATCTTCTCAAGCACCGGCAACAAGTCCTTCATAGAAGAAATCTTCTTGTCGTGAATGAGAATGTAAGCGTCCTCGTAGACCGTGCTCATCGTGTCGCGATCGGTTACAAAGTAAGCCGAGATGTACCCCCGGTCAAACTGCATCCCTTCCACGAAATCAATGGTCGTCTCCATCGTCTTGGATTCCTCGACCGTGATAACGCCGTCCTTCCCGACCTTGTCCATCGCGTCCGCAATCGTGTTGCCGATCTCGACATCGTTGTTCGCGGACACAGACGCGACATGGGAAATTTCCTCCTTGTCTCCGCCGATGGGCTTCGCGATCCGCTTGATCTCGGCGATAGCAAGCTCGACCGCCTTGTCGATACCGCGCTTCACCTCGATAGGCGTGTTCCCCGCCGCGACCACCGCGAGCCCCTCTTTCACGAGCGAGTAGGCAAGCACCGTCGCCGTCGTCGTCCCGTCACCCGCAACGTCGTTCGTCTTCGTAGCGACTTCCTTGAGCAACTGAGCCCCCATGTTTTCATAGGGATCAGACAGCTCGATCTCTTTCGCCACGGACACGCCGTCCTTCGTCACCGTAGGCGCGCCGAACTTCTTGTCGATCAGCACGTTGCGCCCCTTGGGTCCAAGCGTCACCTTGACCGCCTTGGAAATTTGCTCCACCCCCGACAGCAGTTTCCGTCGGGCGTCCTCGTTAAAAAGCAGTTGTTTAGCCATATTCCTCTCCTATATTGAGAAAATTGAATGTAGTTTTGAATAGAAAGTATCAAAAAACGAAAAAAAGTGCAAGTGTTTTGCGAATTTTTCGTCAAGTTTTTTAAAAATTTTTCAAAAACGAGCAAATTTCTCTCAAACAGACTGTGATGGGGGATGTTTCCCCCTCGCTAGGCGCGCGCACCACGCCCTCAACGACAGACGCTTCCTTTCTGTCTTTTGAGTGTTTTTCTTCGTAACAATCAGAACCTCTGATGAAAAACGCTCATAATGCACATAGTTTCCACCGGCATAGACCTTCCCCATGTTAAGCGTCGCGGGCAATTCCAGCAACTTGTCCGGATTTTTATGTTCCCTCGTCCCCGGCCTCAATCGCGGCATTTATCACAGGGGGCCGCAGGTAGCACCGTTTACGGTAAAACGTGATTTTTCATCTTTACTTACCTTTTTTACGATTTTTCTCACTCAAATTAAAGCAAAACCGCCACTCAACGTCTTATATAGTATGGAGGTTTTTATATGGCCGATTTTTTTTTGAAGTGCGAAAGTAGAAAGGTATAGAAACGGCATCGTAAACACGGCAGTATAAAGTTGCAAAACCAAACTATCGGAGGTAAACGATGCCGTATACACACTATAACACAGACGAAAGAAACGCGCTACAGGCAATGGCGGGCATGGGACTGCCCAAAAGCTATATGACGGTGATAGCGGGCAAGCGCCAAAGCAGCATATACCGCGAGTTCAATCGCAACGGGTCGGGGGGCGTGTACACCGGCAATGAAGCTCAGGCGATGAGCGAACAGAGGCGGCTGGATACCAAGCCATGTCCCAAAACTGACGATGACGCGCTTATGAACGAGATCGCCGCTCTGTTCAAAAAAGACCTGTCGCCGGATCAGATTTCAGGCCGGTTGAGGACACAATACCCCAATGAGCCGGAAAAACAGGCTTCAACATCGGCCGTCTACAAGCATAT
>JAIRNN010000028.1 GCA_031257995.1 Spirochaetaceae bacterium
CTGGATATGTTTGAAAACATTCATCGAATCGCTGCTCTTTGTGCCAATTCTAAAAGAAAACGGCTCCCGGCACTTTACAGGCTCCTTGTCCCTAAGTAAACGCATATGGGGAAGCCTCCCCCTCGCTCCAGCCCTACGGGCTTACGCTACCCCCTCTGCGGGGCGCTGCCACCCCCGCAACGCCCCCGGCATAAATCACGGACCTTAATCACAAGGAACCGCAGATGAGACGGATGCACGCAGATTTTCATCCCATGCACCGCCAATCTGTGAAATCTGTAACGCCATCTATGGCGCAATCTGTGGACCAATTTATCTGTGTCCATCTGCATAATCAGCGTTCATCTGTGGTTTTTTGTGGGCCGTGATTAATGCGGGGCGTTGCGGGGACCTCCCAGAGCCCCATTGCATTTATTTATGGTGAAACATTCATTGAGGCCCGCACCGTGTTGCGGAAATGCCAAAACGCGCTCAACGTTTCTCGCGAGGCATTGGGTGTCCCCCACCTGATCATTATCCATTCGCGCAACGCGCGCCTCCCGCTTGACACTTTTTTTTCTTTTGGGGTATAATATGTCTTTATATGCCAATGGAGGATGTATGACGTTTAGTGAGCGGATGAAGAGCGTTTTTGAGCAGGGGGTTGAGGCGTCGAAGGATATTGCCGCGAAGGCGGGGGCCAAGGCGCAGGATCTGGGCGAGAAGGGTGTGCTTAAACTTGAGATTCACCAGCTTGAGGGGCAGGCGAAGAAGTGGGTGGAACGTTTGGGCGCGGAAGTGTGCCGGCTGTTTGTTGAACAGGGCCAGGAGTCGGTGTCTGCGGACGATCCGGTGATCAAGGGGATGCTGGGCGAGATTGCCGCCGCGCGGGACGCTATCGAGCGGAAAGAAGCGGCGCTTGCCGGAAAAACCGGGTGAAAAAGCCTCTTTTCGCGTACCCGCTTGACAAAATTTTTAACTGGTTGTAAAATAGTTCACCTTGTTAATCGCTTGTTGTTTTGGGGCGGTTGACACGGCAGGTTTTAAGGAGTATTGTTGTTATATGCCAACTATTAACCAATTGGTTCGTTTTGGGCGGAAGCAGGTGGCTGATAAGACGAAGTCGCCGGCGCTTCAGTCCTGTCCGCAGAAGCGCGGTGTTTGCACTCGTGTGATGACGCAGACACCTAAGAAGCCGAACTCGGCGTTGCGGAAGATTGCCCGTGTGCGGCTTTCTCACGGCACCGAGGTTACCGCGTATATACCCGGTATCGGTCATAACTTGCAGGAACACTCGGTGGTGCTCGTGCGGGGCGGCCGGGTGAAGGATCTGCCCGGTGTGCGGTATCATATCATCCGGGGGGCGAAGGATACGCTGGGCGTTGAGGACAGGAAGCGGAGCCGTTCCAAGTACGGCGCGAAGCGGCCTAAGGCATAGGCGGGAAAGAGAATGGGCAGAAAGAAAAAAACGATTAATCGGCCGATTGCGCCGGATCCCAAATACAACAGCGTGGTTGTGTCAAAGTTTGTCAACCGGATGATGTGGGAGGGTAAGCGTTCGGTGAGTATGGGTATCATCTACGAGGCTTTTGACGGTATTAAAAAGAAGGATGCCGAGAAGGAACCGCTTGAAGTGTTTTTGAAGGCGCTGGACAATGTGAAACCCGTGATCGAGGTTAAGTCCCGGCGTGTCGGCGGCGCGACTTATCAGGTGCCGATCGAGATTCGGGAGTCGCGGCGGGAGGCGCTTTCGATGCGCTGGCTTATCAACGCGGCGCGTTCCCGGTCGGGTAAGAGTATGGGCGAACGGCTCGCCTCGGAGTTGCTTGAAGCGTACAATAATACGGGCAGCGCTTACAAGAAGAAGGAAGATACCCACCGGATGGCGGAGGCGAACAAGGCGTTTGCCCATTACCGGTGGTAGGTTTCGGGCGGCCGCCTGACCTTGCGTTTGTGCGGGGCGCCGGCGGGATGTCCTTGACGCTTTCGAGGAGGGGGCGTTGCGGGGGTGTCCCCCGCTGAGAGCGCTGGAAGACGCGCTTGCAAAGCAAGCATAGGCTGGAGGCGGGGGTTCGGCAACGAAGCAGCCGCGGCTTCCCCCTCCTAAGGAAGCGCTGATTTATTCAATGCGGTATTTGCGCGGTGAAACGAGCAAATACATAGGGCAGCGCGATTGCCAACGCAAGCTGACGTTAGCCAGCGGCTGATAGTAATCAGCTAGTGGCACGGTGTCAAGTTAATCAGCTGCCCTAAAGGGACGGCGAAAAAAAAACCGTGTTTTGAGCCCCTACTTGGCAAAATTTGTGGAGTGTGCTATAATTAGCACTCCCTAAAAGGATATTGAAGGATAAGGAGAATTATATGGCAAAGGATAAGTTTAATCGGACCAAGACCCACATGAACGTTGGGACAATTGGTCACGTTGACCACGGGAAGACGACGCTTTCTGCGGCCATCACTATGTACTGCGCGGCGAAGTTCGGCGACAAGGTGATGAAGTATGAGGATATTGATAACGCGCCGGAGGAAAAGGCTCGCGGTATCACGATCAATACCCGGCACCTCGAGTATCAGTCGGATAAGCGCCACTACGCGCATATCGACTGCCCGGGGCATGCGGACTATATTAAGAATATGATCACCGGGGCGGCTCAGATGGACGGAGCGGTCCTTGTCGTGTCGGCGCCGGATTCCGTCATGCCTCAGACACGCGAGCATATCATTCTCGCCCGGCAGGTCGGTGTTCCAAGCATGATTGTCTTCCTTAATAAGGTTGACCTTGTGGACGATCCTGAATTGCTTGAGATCGTTGAGGAAGAGGTGAAGGACGTGCTCACCGCCAACGGGTTCCCCGGCGATGAGATTCCGATCATCAAGGGTTCCGCTTTTGACGCGATGTCCGATCCGACCAATCCCGAGGCGACGGCTTGTGTCGAGGAGCTGTTGCAGGCGATGGACAGTTATTTCCCTGATCCTGTTCGCGATGACGACAAGCCTTTCTCCATGCCGATTGAGGATGTGTTTACGATTCCTGGGCGCGGCACCGTCGTTACCGGCAAGGTTGAGCGCGGCAAGCTCAAGCTCGGCGAGGAAATCGAGATCGTCGGTATTCGGCCGACGCAAAAGACGGTCGTTACCGGTATCGAAATGTTCAATAAACTGCTTGACGACGCGCAGGCCGGTGATAACATCGGGGCGTTGTTGCGCGGTATTGAGAAGAAGGGTGTCGAGCGCGGGCAGGTTCTTGCCAAGCCCGGTTCGATCAAGCCGCATACCAAGTTCAAGGGGCAGATTTACTGCCTTTCGAAGGAAGAGGGCGGACGCCACAGTCCGTTCTTCGCGGGGTATCGTCCGCAGTTCTATTTCAGAACGACGGACATCACCGGAACGGTCAGTCTGCCCGAGGGCAGGGAAATGGTTATGCCCGGCGATAACACCGAGATTTTGGGCGAGCTGATTCACCCGATCGCTATGGAGAAGGGTTTGCGTTTCGCTATCCGTGAGGGCGGCAGGACGGTCGCGTCTGGACAGGTGACGGAAATTATCGAATAGCATAGGCGGTGGATGATGGCTAAGGAAAGGATTCGCGTTCGGTTGCGCGGTTTTGACATTGAGTTGATTGACCAGAGCGCGAAGTCTATTGTCGGCGCGGTGACGAAAGCCGGGGCGAAAGTAACCGGGCCCATCCCGTTGCCGACACGGATCAATAAGGTGACGGTGCTTCGCTCGCCGCACGTGAACAAGAAGTCGCGTGAGCAGTTTGAGATGCGGACGCATAAGCGGCTCATTGATATTCTGGATCCGACGCCGGACGTGATGGACAGCTTGATGAAGCTTGAGTTGCCCGCCGGTGTTGACGTGGAGATTAAGCAGTAGGAGCGGGTGAACGCGGTTCGTGTTTTGACAATCACGCTGTATGTGGAGTTTATGATGTTGGGGCTGATGGCCAGAAAAGTGGGGATGACGCAGGTTTTTACCGAAGAAGGTAATTTGGTGGCGGTTACCGTGTTGAGCGTGGAACCAAACCTCGTCGTTTCGAAGAGAGTTGAAGAGAAAAACGGGTACTCAGCCCTTGTCATGGGGATTGGCGATTTCCGGAAGGATCGCGCGGGAAAAGTGCGGGTATCCAAGCTGTATGCTGGGCAGTTTGCCGAGGGGATTACTCCCAAGCGTAAAATCCGCGAATTTCGTGATTTTGAGAAGGACGTGAATGTCGGCGATTCGGTCGGGGTTGAGATTTTTGAAGATGTCCGTTATGTTGACGTGACGGCGGTTTCAAAAGGCAAGGGTTTTCAGGGCGTTATGAAGCGCTGGGGGTTCGGAGGCGGACGGGGAACGCATGGTTCAAAGTTTCACCGCGAGCCCGGCTCAACAGGGCAGTCAACGTACCCGCACAAGACGTTCAAGAATGTCAAGTTGCCGGGGCGTATGGGGCGTGAGCGGGTAACGACCCTTTCGCAGCGGTTGCTGAAAATTGATGCGGAGCATAAACAGCTCCTCATTCAGGGAAGTGTGCCCGGTGTGAAGGAGGGCCTTGTGCTGGTACGCAAGGCCGTTAAACGGTAGCCGGGGTTGGTTTGATTATGAAGACGAAAGTGTATACAAAAGAAGGCGCCGAAAAAGGCGACATAGAACTCGCCGACTGTGTGTTCGGCTTGCCGTACAACGAAGCGCTTGTATGGCAGGCCGTCAACAACGAGTTGGCCAACCGGCGCCTTGGTACGGCGAATGCGCTTGACCGGGGCGAGGTTCACGGATCAAACGCGAAGCCTTACCGTCAGAAAGGTACGGGCCGCGCCCGTCGCGGCGATAAAAAATCCCCCATTCTGGTTGGCGGGGGTGTTGTTTTTGGACCGAAACCGCGTGATTTTTCGTATTCGTTGCCCAAAAAACTGAAACAACGGGCATTAAAAACGATTCTGAGTCTGAAAGTAAGCAGCGAGACCTTAAAGGTCATCGAAGATTTTACGGTTGAATCGGGAAAGACCAAGGATTTGGCAAAAATTTTGGAAAAGTTCGCGGGCCGTGAGCGGACGACGATCATTTTGAAAGACGGGGACGCGCTGATTAAGCGGGCAGGGGCCAATATTCCCTATGTGCATTTTCTTTCGTATAACAGACTGCGCGCGCACGATCTTTTTTACAGCCGAAACGTGTTGCTCCTTGAAGGCGCGGCGCAAGAACTCAACAACTTTTACGGGGGAGCGCAATGATCAGTATCGACAAGGTTTTTATCGCTCCCGTACTCTCGGAAAAGACGAACCGTCTGCGCGAGAAGGGGAAGTACGTTTTCCGCGTGGATCCGAGGGCGACAAAACGTGACATCAAAGAGGCGTGCAGGCGGCTTTGGAATGTGCATCCTGAGTCCTGCGCGGTGTGCAACGTTGCGCCGAAACCGAAGAAGCAACGTTATAAGAAAGGGTATACAAGCGCGTGGAAGAAGGCAATTGTTAAACTGCCCGAAGGCGAAAAAATTGCCGTCTTCGAGGGCGTGTAAGGATAGATGAATGGGTATTAAGACGTATAAACCGACATCAAACGGCATGAGGCAGCTCATTCGTCTCGATAACACCGGGTTGTCGGACGTAAAACCTGAAAAGTCGCTGACCTCCGGCAAGAAACGGGGGTCGGGCCGCGATTCAAACGGCCGCATTTCCGTGTGGCACAAGGGCGGCGGACACAAACGGCGGTATCGCGATATTGATTTCAGGCGGGACAAGACGGATATTCCCGGTACGGTCAAGTCGATTGAATATGACCCGAACCGGAGCGCCAACATCGCGCTGGTGGCTTATGCCGACGGCGAAAAGCGGTACATCGTTGCGCCGCGTGAGCTCAAGGTCGGGCAGAAAGTCGTTTCCGGTTCAAAATCGCCGATTGAGACGGGGAATTGTCTGCCACTTGAGGATGTTCCGCTGGGCTTCACCGTTCACAACATCGAGTTGTCGAAAGGAAAAGGGGCGCAGCTTGCCCGGTCGGCGGGAACAAGCGCCCTGCTCGTGGCGAAAGACGGCGATTATGTTACCGTGAAGCTCCCTTCGGGCGAGACGCGTATGGTGTTCAAGAAGTGTACGGCGGTCATCGGCCTTGTCGGGAACGAGGATCACATGAACACGACGCTCGGCAAAGCGGGGAGAAAACGGTGGCTCGGTATCCGTCCGACGGTGCGCGGTATGGTTATGAATCCGGTCGATCACCCGCACGGCGGCGGCGAGGGTAAGAACAAGGGTATTCATCCGGTTACCCCGTGGGGGCAGCCGACGAAGGGTTACAAGACCCGCAACAAACGAAAAACATCGTCCCGCTTTATCGTAAGCAGGAAGAAATAGGCAGGTAGGAAGTGTCGAGGTCGGTAAAGAAAGGGCCTTTCATCGAAAAGTCCCTCTATAAGAAGGTTCTCAAACTGGGAAAAACGAATGAGCGAAAGATGTTGAAGACATACTCCCGTTGTTCGACGATTATTCCGGAGATGGTTGGCATCACAATTTCCGTTTATAATGGAAAGATATGGGTTCCCGTATACATAACCGAGAACCTCGTCGGCCACAAGCTGGGCGAGTTTGCCCCAACGCGGTTTTTCCGCTCTCACGGCGGGTCGGATAAGAAGGCGGGTAAGTGATGGCAGGTTACATAGCAAAGAGTAAGTTTATCCTCGTGTCGCCGCACAAGATTCGTCCGGTCGCGGATTTGATTCGGGGTAAATTGTACACGGATGCGGTAACGCTGTTGAGCAATATGCCGCACAAGGGGGCGAAGCTCATCGGCAAGACGCTGAAATCGGCGGGGGCAAACGCGCTGACCCGCAACAAGCAGCTTGACGAGAGTATGCTGTTCGTGAAAACGATCATGGTTGATGACGGCCCGCGTATGAAGCGGATATGGTATCGTGCCCGGGGTCGGGCGGATATGCTTTTGAAACGTATGAGTCACATCACGGTTATTGTTGATGAAATAGGTAGGAGTTAAGAATAGTGGGACAGAAGGTAAACCCGAACGGCTTTCGGTTAGGCATCAATAGAACATGGGGTTCGCGCTGGTATGTTGACCCGCGTGAATACGCCAACACGTTGCATGAGGATCTCAAGTTGCGGAGGCTCGTGATGGGTATGTCCGAAACGAAGGGCGCGGACATCGCCGAGTTGGAGATTATCCGTCATCCGCAGCGGATCACGATTGTGATTCATACGGCCCGCCCTGGCGTTATCATTGGTGTCAAGGGTGCGACGATTGAGAAGATCGGTCTTGAGTTACAGAAGCAGGTAACCAAGAAGGTGCAGCTCAAGATTAAGGAAGTGCGTAACGCCGATAACAACGCGTCGATTGTCGCGCAGAATGTTGCCCGGCAGCTTCTTGCCCGCGGGTCGTTCCGCAGGACGATGAAGCAGACGATCGGGAATGTTATCAAGAAGGGGAACGCCCAGGGCGTGAAGGTGAGGCTCTCCGGGCGTCTGGGCGGCGCGGAAATGTCCCGTACCGAGGAAGCAAAAGAGGGGCGTGTGCCGCTTCACACTTTGCGCGCGGATATTGACTATGGGTTTGCTGAGGCGCATACGACGTTTGGGTCAATCGGTGTCAAGGTTTGGATATATAACGGAATGAAATACGGCAAGGAGCGGAAGGAAGACGCGGGCGCGGTTGTAAAGAAACGCCGCGAGAAGCCTTCGCCCAAAGCTGTGGAAGAGGAGCAAAATGCTTAGCCCCAAGAGAGTTAAACACAGAAAAATACAGCGCGGGAATATGCCCGGCAACGCGACACGGTGTAATACGATCGCGTTTGGTGACTACGGGTTGGTTGCTCTTGACCGGATGTGGATAACGAACCGCCAGTTGGAAGCGGCTCGTGTCGCGCTGAACAGAAAGTTGAAACGGGGCGGCAAGGTGTGGATCCGTGTTTTTCCGGACAAACCCTACACCAAGAAGCCGGCGGATACCCGCATGGGCAAGGGTAAGGGCGCGCCTGAATACTGGGTCGCCGTCGTGAAGCCGGGGACGGTTATGTTTGAGATTGGGGGCGTTGACGCGAAACTCGCTCAGGCGGCGGTAACGCTTGCCGGCGCGAAACTTCCGATCAAGGTTAAATTTGTCGCGCGGGCGGACTTTGAGCTTGGCGATTAGCGCGAAGCGTTTCTGTTTGAGAAATGGCTTGGGGCCAATAAATTATGTTTTAAGGGGTTTTGGTTATGCCGGGTACAGAGAATTTACAAGAAAAAATGGAAAGCCTTGGAATCGTTGCCATGGAAACCAATGGGCGGCTTACTGAGAATATCGCGTGGGCGGCGATTAGGGCGATTGAGGAAATGGATGCCGAAGTGGACGCAGGGGGGATGCCCGGATTATCGAGGAAACGCGGAGCAAGAAAAAACGTGATTTAGAGGCGGTTATTGATGAACGGTAGTTCTCTTGGATACCGTTCCAGCGTTGACCGGGCGGTGAGTGTTTTTCGGCCTGTTTTGCGCGCGTTGCATATACGGGAACGGGAGAGGCATGGCACAGTGGTTGGGCGTTTATGTGCGTGAACCCTGAATGAGGATAGGATTGAGTGATGAAAGACAGTTTTAAGAGTTTGAGCGCGGTGGAACTCAAGGTGAAAAAGGAAGAGCTCTCCAAGAAGTATATGGAGCATCGCTTCCAGAGGGTTATCGGTCATGTGGAAAATCCGCTTGAATCGAGGATTTTGCGCCGGAAAATTGCCCGGCTGAATACGCTGATCGCGGCGAATGCGAGAAAAGCGAAGTAGGGGTGTAGTGTGGCTGAAGAAATGACGGAAAAAAAGGCCGAGGCGCGGTCCGGAGCGCGGAAGACAAAGAAAGAGTTTGTCGGTACGGTGAAGAGCGACAAGATGGACAGGACCGTTGTCGTTGCTATCGGGATTACGGCTCTCCACCCGCTGTATAAGAAGTATGTGCGCCGCGTGAAGACGGTCAAGGCGCATAATGCGGGGAACAAGGCGAAGGCCGGCGACAAGGTGCGTATCTTGGAGTGCCGTCCCGTAAGCAAAGAGAAGCACTGGAACGTGGTCGAAATTTTGGAAAGAGCGAAGTAGCGGGATAGGGTAGAAAGATGGTTCAGGTTGAAACCTTTTTGAATGTCGCGGATAATTCAGGGGCCAAGCGGGTGCAGTGTATTCGGGTGCTTGGCGGTACGCGGCGGCGGTATGCCGGTATTGGCGATATTATTGTGGTTGCGGTGAAAAACGCGCTTCCGGCATCGGCGATTAAAAAGGGCACTGTGGAGAAAGCGGTTGTCGTGCGGCTTCACAAGGAATACCGGCGTCCTGACGGGACGTATATCCGGTTCGATGATAACGCCTGTGTGATTATCGACGCAAACAAGAATCCCAAGGGGAAGCGCATTTTCGGGCCGGTTGCCCGTGAATTGCGCGAAAAGGAATATATGAAGATCGTGTCCCTCGCCCCGGAAGTGTTGTAGGTGGAAACGCTTTTGCCTTTACACGGGGCGGTTTTCATTCTATAATAGTGATAACAGTGACGGTGGACGCGGTTGTCGGTTCGTTGTACTGCGTGCTTTTATGGTGAGTCGGGCGTAGGTTCTTAAATGACCGGATGCCCCAAATATTTATGGAAGAGGAGTTGTAAATGAAAACGGATTTTACTTTTACGCTGGGTAATCTTCTCTCTATGATAGCGATGGCAGGCGCGATCGTTGTTTTTGTGGTTTCGATGACTTTTATGTCGAATTCGAGCCGGGATGATATACGGGAGCTTAAGGACTCTATCAAAGAAGTACAGATGTCCATTAAGGATATGCAGACGGTGATACATTCGATAGACCGGAGAACGGCTGTTCTTGAGGAAAGGACGGGACGGAATACGGCTGTTGGTTTTTAACAAGGATAGAAGGAAGAATACATGGCGTTGGCAACGGGACAACCAAAGATGAAACTCAGGAAGGACGACACGGTTCGTGTGATCGCCGGGAAGGACAAGGGGAAGAGCGGGCGAATTCTCAGGCTGGTGCGTAACAAGGCGCGGCCGGGCAGCACCCGTGTGCTTGTTGAGGGGTTAAATATTGTCAAGAAGACAAAAAAAGCCCGCAGTCAGCAGGATCGGGGCGGAATTATTGAGATTGAAGCGCCGCTTGATGTGTCGAACGTGATGATTTTGTGCAAAAAATGCGGCCCGACCCGGATCGGCTATAAAGGCGAAGGGAAGGATAAAAAACGGGTCTGCAAGAAATGTGGTGAGGCGCTGTGATGGCTGAAGAAAAGAAGAAGAATCCGGCTAAGACGGCAAAGGCGGCGAGTACTCCGAAAGCGTCCGGCAAGAAGAATGCGGGAAGCAAGTCCGCCGTGCCTGAGGCGAAGGCGGTCAAGGGAAAACCTTTTACCGGGGTTCCCCGTTTGAAGAAGCAATATAAGGAAGAAATTGCGCCGGCCTTGAAAGAGGATTTCAATTACAAGTCGGCGATGCAGATTCCCCGGCTGGTGAAAATCGTGGTGAGTATGGGGGTCGGCGAGGCGTTGACCAACAAGAAGCTGCTTGATGTGGCGATTTCCGAGTTGTCTCTCATTACCGGGCAGAAGGCGGTGAAGACGAAGGCGAAGAAGAGTATTGCCAACTTCAAGATCCGTCAGGGGCAGGAAATCGGCGCGATGGTAACGTTGCGGGGGAAGATCATGTATGAGTTTCTTGACCGGCTGGTCAATGTCGCTCTGCCGCGTGTGAAAGATTTCCGGGGGATCAACGGGAACGCCTTTGACGGGCATGGAAACTACGCGCTAGGGATTACCGAGCAGATCATTTTCCCGGAGATTGACTTCGACAAGATCGAGCGGGTCGCCGGGTTGAATATTGTGATTGTGACGACGGCGGGAACCGACCGGGAGGCAAAAGCTTTCCTGGAAAAGTTCGGGATGCCGTTTAGAAAGTAGGACAGGTAGGTTGTATGGCTAGAAAGGCGATGATTATCAAGGCTTTGCGGACTCCGAAATACAAGACGCGCAAGGTGAACCGTTGCCGTGTCTGCGGACGCGCGCGGGGATATCTCCGTAAGTACGAGATGTGCCGTCTGTGTTTCCGCAAACTTGCCAGCGAAGGGCTTATTCCCGGCGTGACCAAGGCGTCGTGGTAGGGAGGAGGAGCGATGAGTGTTTCTGATCCGATTGCGGATATGCTGACCAAAATACGGAACGGCGCGGCTGCCGGGAAGGAAGTCGTGAAAGTTCCCGCGTCCAATCTTAAACTTGAGATTGTGCGGATTTTGAAAAGTGAAGGTTATATCAGGAGTTATGTGAAGATCGGGCAGCCCGGTCTTGAAACGCTGGAGATAACGCTGAAATACGATGAGGCGGAGCGTTCCGTGATACACGGTCTCGAACGGAGATCCAAGTCGGGCCGCCGGCAGTATTCGGGGTACCAGTCGATGCCCCGAGTGTTTAACGGGTTTGGTACGTTGATCGTGTCCACTTCCAAGGGCGTTACGACGGGAAAACAGGCTGCGGACAACAAGGTCGGCGGCGAGATTATCTGCAGCGTGTGGTGAGGATGGTATGTCACGAGTAGGAAAGTTGCCGGTGGTTTTGCCCGCCGGGGTAAAGGCGCATTTCTCAGGCGAGGTGATGACGGTTGAGGGCCCGAAAGGGAAACTCACTCAGAAATATCAGAGCCTTATTTCCTTTGAGAACAAGGGCTCGGAGATCATCGTGAGCCGCGCGAATGAGGAAAAGCAGACGAGGGCCTATCACGGCCTCTACCGGAATCTGCTTCGCAACATGGTGGCCGGGGTGTCGGCGGGTTTTTCGCGGACGCTCCAGATCACGGGTGTTGGATACCGGGCCGAGGTGCGGGGGGACATTCTCCTTATGAACTTGGGTTATTCGCAGGAAATCTATGTCGGTATTCCGTCCGATCTCAAGGTTACGGCGGATCCCAACGGCAAGGTGGAGATTTCCGGCATCGACAAACAGCGGGTCGGCGAGTTTGCCGCCCAGATACGAAAACTGCGCGGGCCCGAACCTTACAAAGGCAAGGGAATCCGTTATGATGATGAACGTATCCGGCGCAAAGTCGGGAAGTCGGGAGTGAAGTGATGCTGAAAAAGATGCTTGATAAGGAAAGACGGCGGTACGCGCGGAAGGTTCACATCCGTAAACGGATTTCCGGAACATCTGAATGTCCGCGTTTGTCTGTGTTTCGGAGCAACAAGGCGCTTTCGGTACAGGCGATTGATGATACGCGGGGGGTGACGCTCGTGTCGGCCTCTATGCTGGAGAAAGAGTTGCGCGGTCTTAAAAATACCGCCGAGGGCGGGGCGCAGCTCGGCGAGATTGCCGGGCAGCGGCTCGTTGAGAAGGGGATCAAGACGGCGGTGTTTGACCGGAACGGGTACCTTTACCACGGCAGGGTGAAGGCGATTGCCGAGGGTGCGCGAAAAGCCGGGATAGTATTTTAGGAGCTCATAAGTGGAAAGACAGGCAAGAGAAGGCCGCGACCGGGATCGCGGTGGAGAGAAAGAGTATATCGAGAAACTCGTAAAACTGAACCGCACGGCGAAGGTTGTGAAGGGCGGCAGGCGTTTTTCGTTTTCCGCGCTTTCTGTTGTCGGCGACCGGAAGGGCAATGTGGGATACGGCTTCGGCAAGGCGAACGATGTTGCCGAGGCGATCCGCAAGAGCGTCGAAAAGGCGAAACGCAATATGATTCCGCTTCCTACGAAGAACGGCACGATTCCGCACCTCATTCAGGCGAATTTTAAGGCATCCTATGTCCTTTTGAAGCCCGCCTGTTCGGGAACCGGTATCATCGCGGGCGGTCCGGTACGCGCCATCATGGAAGCGGGCGGCGTTACCGATGTGCTGTCCAAGTCTATCGGCGCGCGCAGTCAGTACAACGTGGTGAAGGCGACGTTTGCCTGTATCGAGCAGATGATGAATCCGCTTAAAATCGCGCATGACCGGGGTAAGCCGGTGAAGGAAATTTGGGGTTAATATGGCCGGCAAGATCAAAGTAACGTTAAAACGCAGCATAATCGGTACGCTTCCCGCTCAGAGGGCAACGGTGCGGTCGCTCGGCCTCCGCAAAATCGGTTCGTCGAAAGTACACGAAGCGTCGGAAGCGTTGCTCGGTATGGTGAAGAAAGTCGCGCACCTCGTGGCGGCGGAAGAGGTAAAGTGATGCATAGTTTTGATATTCACGCGCCCAAGGGCGCCAATAAGAAGAAGCGTATCCTCGGACGCGGCCAAGGTTCGGGCAGGGGAACGACGGCGGGGAAGGGCAACAAGGGCCAGCAGTCCCGTTCCGGCGGCAAGACCTATCTCGGTTTTGAAGGCGGCCAGATGCCGCTCTACCGGCGGCTCGCCCACCGGGGATTTTCGAATTATCCGTTTAAGGTAACCGCCGAACCGGTGAATCTCTGCGACATTGAGCGGAAATATGCCGATGGCGAGACTGTTGACCCGGCAAGCCTTGTCGCGAAAGGTATCGTTGATAAGGGCGATGCGGTAAAAATCCTCGCAAACGGGGAGATCAGCAAGAAGGTTACGGTGAAAGACCTCAAGATTTCGGCGGCGGCGAAGGAAAAAGTGATAGAAGCCGGCGGGACGGTCGTGGATTTTGTCAAAAAAGAGCGCCCGCCCAAGGCAAACAAGAAAAAAGGTGAGAAAAAAGCAGATGGCTAATCCTTTAGTAAGTATATTCAGAGTCCACGAACTCCGTGAGCGCATCTTTTTCACGGTGGTGATACTTGTTGTCTTTCGTTTGGGGACGGTTTTGCCTGTTCCCGGTATCAATGTGAGTGTGCTCAACGAATACTTCAAAGATCAAATTCAGACCGGCAACGCGATCATCGACTATCTTGATTTCTTTGCGGGCGGCGCGTTCTCCAACTTCTCGGTGTTTATGCTCGGCATCATGCCCTATATCTCGATGTCGATCATCATGCAGCTGTTGCTCATCGTGTTTCCCAGCCTGAAAAAGGTTTCGCAGGAAGAGGGCGGCAGGAAAAAGATACAGACTTGGCAGCGTTACGGCACGGTCGCGGTCTGTATCATCCAGTCTTTCGCCGTTGCCCAGTATGCCCAGGCCATTTCCCGGACTGCGGAAAACCTGCTCAATATGGGTATTGTCCCCTTTACGTTGCTGGCGATACTGACTGTTACGACGGGTACGATGTTCCTCATGTGGCTGGGGGAACAGATCACCAAGCGCGGCATCGGGAACGGCATCTCGCTGCTCATCTTTGCCGGTATTGTGGCGCGGCTTCCTGCCGCTGTGGTGGAACTCGGCCAGCAGGTTCGCTCAGGAAATCTCAACATTGTCTTTGTTATCGTGGTATTGGTCATTTTTATCGCGGTTGTCGCGCTTGTGGTGATCGAACAGCAGGGGCAGCGGAAGATTCCGGTGAATTACGCCAAGCGGGTGGTCGGCCGGCGTATGTACGGGGCGCAAAACACGTATATTCCGTTTAAGATCAACCCTTCGGGCGTTATTCCGGTCATTTTTGCCTCGTCCATTTTGATGTTCCCGCTCCAGATCGCCTCGACGATTGGCGGCAATGTGCCTTGGCTGAACGCCGTGTCTCAGGCGCTTACGCCGCGCGGGGTGCTTTACAACGTGCTGTATGTGCTGTTAATTATTTTCTTTGCCTATTTTTATACGCAAGTTTCGTTGAACCCGCTTGAGATAGCGAAAAATATCCGCGAAAACGGCGGGTCGATTCCCGGTATCCGCAGTGAAAAACTGGAGCAATACCTGACCAAGATTTTGAACCGCATCGTGCTGCCGGGGTCGCTCTATCTTGCGTTGATTGCGATTATTCCGACGATTGTGCAATGGTTATTCAAATTTCCATCGTCGATTTCGTATTTGATGGGCGGTACTTCGCTGCTCATCATCGTTGGGGTGGATCTTGACACGATGAGCCAAATTGAGTCACTCTTAAAGATGCACCATCATGAAGGCTTGACCAAGAAAGGGCATATTAAAGGAAGGAACTTGTAATGAAAGTGAGAACGAGCGTGAAACCGATTTGCGACAAGTGCAAGGTTATCAAGCGGCGCGGCATTGTCCGCATCATCTGCGAGAATCCTAAGCATAAGCAGAAGCAGGGTTAGGGTTAGGTATAAGGAAGGAGTATGGCAAGAATCGCGGGGGTGGATGTCCCCAACAAACACGTTGATATCGCGCTTACCTATATTTTCGGTATCGGCCGGTCGACGGCAAGCGAAATTTGCGGGAAGCTGAGGCTTGATAAGAATACGTTGATTAACGATCTGCCGCCGGAGGTGTTAAACGACCTGCGGAAGCTCATCGATACCGATTACAAGGTGGAGGGCCGTCTTCGTACCGAGATCGCGCTGAATATCAAGCGGCTCATGGATATTGGCTGTTATCGGGGGCTCCGGCATCGGAAAGGGCTTCCGCTTCGCGGCCAGCGCACGAGGACGAATGCTCGTACCCGTAAGGGCAAGAAGAAGACGGTTGCCGGAAAGAAGAAAGCGTAGCCGCCTATTGTGGACTGTGCCCCTTATGTGGGGTCTGGGGGACGAGTCCCCCAGCGGGGGGTCTATGACACCTTCGGGGGCAAGGCCCCGTAGAGGGGGTAGCATAAGACCCTAAGCCGTGCTTGCAGAGCAAGCATTTGCGGGCGGCGGTCTGGAGCGAGGGGTCGGCAAAATTTGCTGCGGCTTCCCCCCTTATGTGTTTTTGAATTTTTTTAAGTGCCTGGTGAGCCGGGTGAGATTTTATTTTGGTAGGAGGAACGATGATCGGAGGACGATGTGGCTGGTAACGCGAAAGGCAAGGTAAAAAAGAAGAAGGAGAAGATTAGCGTATACGAAGGGAACGTCTATATTCAGGCGACCTTTAACAATACAATTGTGACCATGACCGATCTCAAGGGCAACACGATTTCGTGGGCTTCGTCGGGGGGGCTTGGTTTCAGGGGGGCGAAGAAGTCTACGCCCTTTGCGGCGCAGACGGTTACCGAAACGGCGGCGCAGAAGGCTTTGCAGGCCGGGCTTCGGGTGGTTCATGTGTATGTGAAAGGGCCGGGTATGGGACGGGAGTCTGCGGTTCGCGCTCTGGGGGGTTTGGGTATGATGGTTAAGTCGATTAACGATACGACGCCGATCCCGCATAACGGGTGCAGACCGCGCAAAACGCGGCGCATCTAGGGCGGAGGAAAAATATGGCAAGATATACGGGTCCGGTTTGCCGGTTGTGCAGGGCAGAACAGAAGAAACTCATGCTCAAGGGGGAGCGTTGCAAGTCGGATAAGTGCCCGGTGAGTAAGAAGCGTCCTGCGCCGGGGAAGGATCCCAGGGCGAGGGCGGGAAAGGCCAGCGATTACCGGATTCAGCTCCGTGAAAAGCAGAAACTGCGCCGGATCTATGGGATGCAGGAGAAGCAGTTCCACCTGTTTTTCGAGCGGGCGTTACGTATGAGCGGTATCACGGGCGAAAATCTTCTGGTGTTGCTTGAGCGCCGTCTTGACAACGTGGTGTACCGTCTTCGTTTCGCGGCCAGCCGGAGTCAGGCGCGGCAGTTGGCGTTGCACGGCCATGTGCGGGTGAACGGGAAGCGGGTGAATGTGCCCAGTTTCTTGGTGAAGCCGGGTGACGAGATCGCGATTAGAGAGTCCAGCAAATCTTTAGCGCTCATCAAAGACGCGCTCAAGGAATTTGGCAGGTCGGGTGTTATGCCGTGGCTCACCCTTGATCCTGATGGCATGAAGGGGACGTTTGTTGCCCTGCCGCGGCGAAACGACGTGACCGATCTGGCTGATATAAAAGAGCAGATGATCGTCGAATTCTATTCGAAGTAAGGAGATCCAATGGCCCGGAAGAACCTACTCAAAGGTTTTAAGCGACCCAAGGGTGTGCTGTCGTTTGTACAGGAACAGTCTGAGTCGAATTATGGTAAGTTTACCGCTTCTCCGTTTGAACCCGGTTTCGGTACGACGATCGGTAATACTCTGCGCCGTGTGCTTCTCTCGTCTATTCAGGGTTACGCGATTTCCGCGGTAAAGATGACCTCGTATGACGCGGAGGGGAAGGCGCACAACATCTCAAGCGAGTTTGAGCCGATCCCGAACATTGTTGAAGACACGCTCGAAGTGATCAACAATATGAAGAAGATTCGTCTGCGCCTCGCCGATCAGGATCTTGACACCGAGACGGTTCTCTATGAATGGTCGGGCAAGAAGGCGGTTACGTCCGCCGATTTTGCGATTCCGGGAAAGGTCGAGGTGTTTGGGCGGCCTCAGCATATCATGACGCTTTCCGCCGACGCGAAGGTCGAGTTTGAGGTACAGATCGACTTTGGCCGCGGGTATGTTCCCGCCGAGACGAACGCGAAATTCATCGAGATTATCGGGACGATTCCGATTGACGCGATTTACGCGCCGATTCAGAAGGTGAAGTTTGCGATTCAGCCCTGCCGGATCGGCCAGCGCAACGACTACGATAAGCTGGTGATGGAAATCTGGACGGATGGTACGGTGCGGCCCGATGACGCGCTTGCGGAGGCGGCAAAAATAATCAAAGAACATATGCAGACGTTCATCAACTTTGACGAGGCGGGCGATGCCCTTCCGGATGACGATATTGAGGGCGATGAAAGGATGCGGAAACTGCTCGCGACGCCTATCGAAGAGCTTGATCTTACCGTTCGTTCGAGGAACGGTCTTGAACGGGAAAATGTCAGGAACTTGGGCGAACTGATGAATATGAGCGAGGCCGACTTGATCCGTATTCCGAATTTCGGCAAGCGTTCCTTGCAGGAGATCAAGGACAAGTTGAAAGAGTGGAATCTTGAACTCGTCGGCGGTTCGAGTCAATAAAGGATAGAACGATGAAACATTTACGAGGATTTAACCCGCTTGAAAGACGGAGCGCCCATCGCAAGGCGCTTATCCGTAACATGATGACGAGTCTTTTCAGGTTTGAACGTATCAGGACCACGAAGACGAAGGCGCTTGCCGTGAGGCGGGCGGCGGAGCGGCTCATTACCCGCGCAAAAGAGGATTCCGTCCACAACCGCCGTCTTGTGTCCGCCCGTCTTTTTGACGAGGGTATTGTTGCCAAGCTATTCAATGACATTGGCCCGCGCATGAAAGACCGTCCGGGCGGTTATACCCGCATCCTGAAGCTGGGCGAACGGTATGGAGACGCGGCGGAGATGGTTATTCTTGAACTCGCCGATTATAAGCTCAAGATTGAGGATGTCGAGGACAAGAAGGCGAAGAAGGAAAAGGCGAAAACGGAAAAAGCCGCAAAAAGGGCGGCGGGGGCATAAATGTCAAAAGCGCATAGAGGAAAAGGCATACGCGAGCTTGTTTCGGCCGGCCGCGGTGAATGTCCGGTTTGCAAGAGATCGGGCGTGAAAATTCTTTACGAAATGGAGTCAGGCGGGCAGAAGATTCAAATCTGTAAAACCTGCAAGGCCGCGATAAAACACGGCAAGAAATCGCTCGCCTAGCATAAAGCGAAGCGCATAACGCGCAACGGATCGCCGTATGACCGATTGGCCTAAAATATTCGCCGCGCTCAACAAGTGGCGGGAGGATTTGTCTCTCTCCGAGCCGTCGGTTACGCTGGTGGCGGAGCGTTACGCCCGTGATCCGTGGGCGGTTCTCGTATCCACATTGATAAGCCTTCGTACCAAAGACGAGGTAACGATCAAGGCATCCGCCGTGTTGCTTGCCCGGTGTAAGGGTCCGTCCGATGTGCTGGGCGCGTCCCAGCCGGAAATCGAAAAACTCATCTATCCGGCGGGATTCTACAAAACCAAAGCCCTGCGTCTCCGCGAAATCGCCGCGATCCTCGTGGAAAAATACGGCGGCGCCGTCCCCGACTCCCTCGAAGAACTCCTTGCCCTCCCCGGCGTGGGCCGCAAAACCGCGAACCTCGTCCTCATCGAAGCCTTCGACAAAGACGGTATCTGTGTCGATACCCATGTCCACCGCATCAACAACCGCGCGGGCTGGCTCGTCTCCCGCACCCCCGATGCCACCGAACTTATCCTCCGTGACATCCTTCCCCGCGAATACTGGAAGCCCATCAACGCCCTCCTCGTCCTCTACGGACAGCGCGTCTGCAAACCCATAAGCCCCATCTGTTCAAAATGTGTGATCAGAGGCCACTGCGCGCGAAAAGGCGTAGACAAAAGCCGGTAACTATTTACACGGGAAACCTTGATCGCGAGGAACCGCAAACGGCGCCATAAAGGGTTGCGCGGATTTTTCAGTCCTTGTCTCTCTTAATCCGTGCCGTCTGTGGTTTTGTGTTTCCGTCTGTCGGATTGACAAGACGGGGACGATCTTTAATAATAAAAAAATGAAGGGAATGAACAAAAAAAGAACACTGCCTTTTTTCCGGTTCACGGACACGCAGCAGTTTTATTATAAAAAGATGGCGGGTATTCTCCTGGGTACTTTTTTAATTCCGCTTCTGGCCACCGGAATTATCGCCATTCTGTGTATCGGCATCGCCGAATCGGTATACGAAAGAAAAGAAGGCTTGACGGCGCTGGAGGCGTCTTCCCGTGAAATGGAACAAGTTTTCCAATATGCGGAAGATTTTTCCGGCATACTCATCACCAAGGGGCTCATGGGAAAGTTTGCCGGTTTCCGTGAAACGAGCCGGGACTATATAAGCCTTGCCGAGTTTTCCGATGACTATATCCATAATGTGCCGCTTATTAAGACGATTTTGCTGATACGGGACGGGTATATTGTTTTTGAACGGGGGCCCGCGCTCGACTCGGAGATTCCGGCGTTTCCCTATGACCTTGAAAAAGCGGAAGCCGAGTTGAAAAAGAGATACTGGGCCGAGCCCCGGAGAATGAACTATTTCTTTGCCGACGAGTATACCGACCGCGAGGTGATTCCCTTTTATAAAAAGATAAGTTACAGCACAAGCCCTTCCGTGTTGTTTGTCTTTATCGGTATTGATGAAAAAGAACTCGTCAAAAGCTATATGTCATATAATAAAGGCACATTCTTTTTTATGCGGCAGGAAGATTTTGCCGTTGTGTCGTCCACGGATACGGAAGCCCGGGGGAAAGCGTACCCTGCGGGGTTGAGCGGCCATATAAAAGGCGAAAGCGGGTATTTTCGCGTCAAGAACAAAGAAACGGCGGTGTACACGAATGTTTTCGACGAATGGTATCTGGTAAACCATCTCCCGCCCAAAAAATTGAGTATCAACATTGCCGGCTATGCCATCATTATTCCGGTCGCGGTTATCTTGGCGATTTGTTTCACATTCAGGCGGATTCACGGCGTTATACATGAATTATATGCGGCAAAGATATACAGTCAGGAGGCGGCGTTCAAAACGCTTACATCGCAGATCAACCCGCATTTTTTGTATAATACGCTGGATTCCATACGCTGGAAGGCGATACAAAACAGAGATTTTGAAGTGAGCGGGCAAATTGAAACGCTTGCCGATATGTTCAAGTCTACGTTAAGCAAGGGTAATGATATGGTGACGGTTGAACAGGAGATTAAACAGCTTGAAAGGTATCTTGTTATTATGCGTTTCAGGTATGGAGACCGTATCAAATGTACGATTGATGTTTCCGAGAAAGCGCTGCCCGTCAAAGTGCCGAAACTGATTTTGCAGCCCCTTGTGGAAAACGCGATTCTGCACGGTATTGAGCCGCAGGTACCCAAGGGAGAAATCACAGTACTTGTCAAAATACGGGAAAATCTTTTATATATCATTGTCAGGGATAACGGGCGGGGAGTCGACGCAAAAGAGATAAACGCGAAACTGCAAGACGAACACGGGGTTTTTTTTCGGCATCCGGATTCGGAACCATGGCCGCGGAAAAGACGGCGGGCTTTTCTCTGGGAAACCGCGCGGGAGGACGGCGAAACGGCCGGGATTGGAACCGTCCCGGACGATACGGTATTCGCGCTGAAAAACATCGACCGGCGGATCAAACTGCGTTACGGCGGCGAATACGGAATGACGTTTGCAAGTACCCTTGGCGAGGGAACGGTTGTTACGCTTGTCATGCCGGGATAAAATGATGAAACTATTGATTCTTGATGACGACATACAGATACGCGAAGGTGTGGAAAAAAGCATCGACTGGCGATGCGCCGGCATTGACGAGGTGAAAAGCGCTGGGGACGGCGTGTCAGGTCTGAAAATGGCGTTGTCTTTCAGGCCGGATATTATTCTTTCCGATGTGCGGATGCCGGGCATAAACGGCCTCGATTTTCTCCGGGAAATAAAAGAAGTACTTCCCCGTTCAAAAGTAATTCTCATAAGCGGCTATGACGATTTTGAATATTTGCAAAAGGCGGTCAAATATAAAGCGGACGCCTATGAATTAAAACCCGTCAAGGTGCAGCATCTCATCAATCTTGTCGCGGAAATGAAAGAAGAAATACTCAGGGAAAACGCCGCGCCCGCACAATCAAGCGAACCGCCCCGATACACGCCTAAGATAATGAAAGCCGTCGATTATATCAACGCTCATTTTGACAAGCCGATAACCACGGCGGCCCTGTCAAAAACGCTCGGTCTTACGCCGAATTATTTCAGCGCCGTTTTCAAGCGGGAGACGGGCATATCTTTCAACGCCTATCTAAACAATGTCCGGCTGAAAAGCGCCGCGTATCTGCTCGAACATACCAGCCTTCTCATCTACGAGATCGCGGATCAATGCGGTTTCCATGATTATATCTACTTTTCGCAGGTTTTCAAAAAAGCCTACAACTGTTCTCCCCGCGCATACCGGACAAACAAAAAACAACCGGGATAAGCGCGGGGTCTCTATAGTGCCTTTGTCAAGAAAATATAAGGCGGGGGAAGTCTCCCCCTCGCTCCAGACACGCACTCTGGCCGAAAGGCCTGAGCCTAAAGGCTCGTCCGCACCTTCCTCCGTTTGGCCTTCCGCTACCCCTCTGCGGGGGACACCCCCGCAACGCCCCCGATACAGTGTTTGCGCCGACTTCTATGTGTGGAGTTTTGCCAAAAAATTGTAAAAAAAATACTTGACAAAGTCTGGTGTTTCCTGTACGGTGCAATTATGCGAAATTGAGTTTCAAATTTAATCATACCAGACCCATTATGAGGAAAGTTTTAGAAGGAGCATATTATGAAAAAGAAAATGGGATTTGTTGTTTTGGGGGTGGCTTTATTACTCGGCGCTTGTGCCTCAACCTCAGTATGGAGTGATGGCATGGATAATGGAGAAAAACCGGCGTTCATAGAAAAGCAACTGGTTTCGCTTGAGCAAATAGTCGAATTGCACAAAGAAATAAAGGACATTGACATATCACTGGAGAAATTACGTCCGGTAGCGTTGTTAAACAATGTTTTTTCATTTTTTGATCTGGCTCAATCCGGTTAAAAGTATGAATTTAAGAAGGAATATCCTTCGGAAAGGGAAATTCCCGATGGTGTTCTCGCGTCCTATCCGTTGGAATTTTACGAAATGAAGGCGGCGGTGATAATTTCCGAAAGCGCATTTGAAACCGTTGAAGGACAGAGCGCCATATTCCACGAATTTGTCCATTGTTTTCAATGGGATGAGGGTGAACGGGAACTTAAGCAAACATTGACTATAGCGCGGGAAGGCATGGGAGAAACGGGATTATATGTGGGGACTCAATCATCCTTTTCCCTATGGGAGTGATGTTTTCATAAAAAGAACAATGGAACTGGACAATGGTTATGATATAGGGGAATATCATAACGAGATTAAGTCTGAACTAAACGAAAAAGATTTTGAATATATGATTTGGCAGGAATGGAAGGAAGGTTACGTTCGTTATATAGAAAATCTGGTCGGAGAAAGATTAGGAGCAAATAAAAACAGCAGTGTATTGACCACGCCTTTTGAAAGGCCCGTTTTTTATAGAATCGGCAACAGATATATAGAGACCTTGATAAGAGACGACCCTAAACTAAAAGGCGACATAGAGGCGCTGTTTCAAAAATGATAAATTGTGAGATATAAACATAATGGAATAAAACGAAGCGCGGGCAGACTTCGCGTCCACAGATTAACCACAGCACCGAATCACCTTTAACCGCAGATGAACGCGGATGAACACAGAAGAAGAGGAGCCACGGATTTTCACGGATTAAGAGAGGCGCAGGGTGAAAAATCCGTGTACATCCGTGTCATCTGCGGTTTCCCGTGATGAAGCCCGTTAATCCATGTGGAACATCTCTACAAGGCCGTCGCTCACAGGCGATTCGTCCGGGTTGGTGTCCATCACGTCTTTCATCATGTGCCACCACTTCCGCACGATCTCTTTGCCGGGAAGCCCGCCGTCCGTGGCATCGTCCGCCCGGCGCTGAAACGCGAAAAGCGTGTTGGTCTTCCGGTCCAGATAGATCGAATAGTCGGAAATCCCCGCCTTGCGGAGTTCCGCCTTGAGGTCTGGCCATATCTCGTCGTGGCGCTTCTTATACTCCGCTTCACAGCCGGCCTTGAGCCGCATCGCAAACGCATGTCTTGTCATAATCACTCCTTCCGTTCTGTTAGGGAAACCCATAGCAATGAGTTCAGCATATCTTCCGGCATTCTATCCCCAGAAGCCGCGCCAGCTTTTCTATTTTTCCGGCGATATGTCCGGTGCCGATGGCGCAGTGATGGGCCGGCCCGGCTTTTGACCATTGGTTGACAAAATCGCGGGCGGGCAAGGCAAAACGATAACGGCTGTTCGTATTGCCGATTTTCAGAACCGGGCCGGGAACCGATTCGCCTTCGGCGCAGAGCAGGAACGTTGACCCGCCGGGCCCCCGCACGACCCACTTACCCTCACGACCCGCGCAGCGATAACGTGTCTGGTAGTGTGTTCTTGGGGACGTGAAACACCCCCTGCGGGCGGCATTGCGCCGCGTAGCAAGCACAGCCGCCCGCAGGGGGTGTTTCACGTCCCCCCGCGAGACGGCCTAACTAACTACCCAACACTTAATGAGCCTAATACACGCTCTTCCACTCGTTAATGTTGGACGGTTCAAACTTGAAGGGCGGACCCAAGACGACCTCGGTGCCGCCGTCGGCTGCGTTGACAACGGTGTAGCTGCCGAGCTTGCCGCCGCCGAACTTGTCGCCGATTTTACCGGTGATCGCGCCGTCCGCGAGAGCCTTCGCCGCATAAGAGGCAAGGTAGCCCAGATCAATCGGGTTCCACAAGAACATATACGGACACGAACCGTTGGTGATGTAGTCCGCCATTTCCGAGGGAAGGCCGAGACCGGTGATTTTGACCTTGCCGATGAGCCCCCGGTCGGTTATGACTTTGGCCGCCGCCGCGATACCGACCGTAGTCGGCGCGACAATCACCTTGAGGTTCGGATAACTCGCGAGAAGCCCCTCGGTCTCCGATACGGACTTGTCGCGGAGATCGTCGCCGTAGGCAATCTTCACCAGTTTCAAATTGGCGTACTTCGCCTGCTTCAGAGTTTCCTCCATCACCGCAATCCAAGCGTTCTGGTTGGATGCCTGACTGGTCGCCGAAAGAATCGCGATCTCGCCGGAACCGCCCGCCTGATCAAAAGCCGCTTCCACCAGCGTTTCCCCAATCAGCTTGGTGTCCGCCTGATTGATATGCAGGGAACGGCTGGCCGCATTCACCGCCGAGTCGGCAGTAACGATGTTGATGCCCGCGTTCTTCGCCTTTGTGAGTACCGGCTGAAGCGCGTCGAAATCGTTTGCCGAAATGGTGATTGAGGCGACCTTCTGCGCGATAAGCTGATCAATTATCTGGATCTGAGCTTCCGCAGTCGGAAGGTCGGGAGCCCGACGGATCACCGTTCCACCCTGCTCTTTGACACCGGTTTCAAAACCGTCCATCAGTTTTTCCCCAAAGGGATTCCCGGTGCTCTTGAATACAACAGCATGCACATTGCCCCCGCCCGCCTGCTGTCCGCCGCCCGCAAACAATGCCGCGCTCAAAGCGGCCGTCAGCGTCAACGCAATCACTAAAACTCTTTTCATACCAAAATCCTCCATAAAAATATATTTACCGCCCAATGCGGCATTTCTCCCCATCCCATGAGGGGGGAAGTCTCCCCCCTGCCTCCAGCCAGCGCAAACCATCGAAGGCTACGCCGGCGATAGTTTGCGCCGTCTTCCGGCACCCCCCTCTACGGGGCGCTGCCCCGTAACGCCCCGCCCCCGCGACCCGCCCAGCGATAACGTATCTGTATCCTTGGGGACGGGAATACACCCCCTTCGGGCGACATTGCGCCGCAAAGCAAGCACCAGCCGCCCGAAGGGGGTGTATTCCCGTCCCTCCGCACTAATCCCTCTTACTGACTGACCCTTAATGAGCCCCGCGCACTAAGCGGAGTGTGTCCGCACACTTAGCAGAGTGTGCCCGCGCACTTAGCAGAGTGTGTCCGCGCACTTAGCAGAGTGTGTCCGCACACTTAGCAGAGTGTGCCCGTGCACTTAGCAGAGTGTGCCCGCGCACTAAGCGGAGTGTGCCCGCGCACTAAGCGGAGTGTGCCCGCACACTTAGCAGAGTGTGTCCGCGCACTAAGCGGAGTGTGCCTGCGCACTTAGCAGAGTGTGTCCGCACACTTAGCAGAGTGTGTCCGCGCACTTAGCAGAGTGTGTCCGCGCACTTAGCAGAGTGTGCCCGCGCACTTAGCAGAGTGTGCCCGCGCACTTAGCAGAGTGTGCCCGCGCACTCGGCAGAGTGTGCCGGCGCACTTAGCAGAGTGTGTCCGCACACTCGGCAGAGTGTGCCCGCTGAAACTGCTTCCGCGAATGTTTCCTTCGCAAGCGCAACCATCTCCCATTATCCATTTTCCATTTTCAATTCGCGTAGTGTGGCTGTCCCTCCCCCGTAGGGGGAGCCGCCGCTCTTTCCCATCACGCCGCCCCCAAGGAAGGCCCCTGTGGGGCGCCCCGCGAGTGGGGGTTGGCTCTCCCCAGAATGGGGGGCCGCCGCTCTTTCCCTTCAAACCGCGCCCAAGGGAAGCCCCTGCGGGGCCTCTCGCACCGGACGGTGCAGACCTCCTGCGCCGGACGGTGCGAACCTCTTGCGCCGGGCGGTGCAGACCCCCTGCACCGGGCGATCCGAACCTTTCGCACCGGGCGATCCTTCCCCCGTAGGGGGAACCGCCGCTATCTCCCCTCACGCCGCCCCCAAGGGAAGCCCCTGTGGGGCCCGCCTCCAAGGAAAGCCCCTTCGGGGCGGGCGGGGGCGTTGCGGGGGTGTCCCCCGCAGAGGGGGTAGGACGCAACGAAGTGCGGCCGGAGGGGGAGGCTTCCCCCTTTTTGCTTGCTACCCGCATTTTTCCTTCCTTGACGCGCTCTCCCGTAAGGGGGCGCCGCCCGTTGCCCCATTATCCATGCCTCCTCAAGGGTCTGCGGGGCAGGTTCATTATCAGTACGGACAAGACCAGCAGCAACCCCAGGATGATGAGTATGAGCTGGGCGGACACGTTGATGAGGCCGAGGCCGTAGTTGAGGAAGCCGATGATGAAGATGGCGAGGAGGGGGCCGGCGATTCTGCCTGTGCCGCCTGAGGTGCTGACCCCGCCGAGGACGACCATCGCGATAACATCGAGTTCGTAGTTCATCGCGACGTTGGGGCGCGTGCTGCCCATGCGCGAGGTGAGGAAGATCGAGCAGACCGCCGACATGAAGCCGACCAAAAGGCCCACGATGAGGAGGACGCGGTCGGTACGGATGCCGGAATAGCGGCAGGCGAGCAGGTTGCTGCCCATGCCGTAGACGGCGCGGCCAAACGAGGTGCGGTGCAAGAGGAGGCCGAAGATGATGGCGGCGGCGGCGAATACGATGAATATGAACGGTACCGGGCCGACATAGCCCCACGCGAGGAACGAAAACCATGCGGGAAAGCCGCCTGACGCGCGGTTTTCGAGGATGACGTAGGCCGCGCCGCGATAGATGGTCATCGTCGAGAGCGTAACGATCATCGCGGGGAGTTCGCGGAACTTGATGAGGAGGAGGCTGTTCACGCCGCCCAGAGCCGTGCCAATGACGAGGGCGAAGACGAGCGCCGCCTGCATCGGGATGCCCGCGTTGTAGATGACGGCCATGAGTACCGAGGTGAGCGCGACGATGGAGCCGACGGAGATGTCGATGTTGCCCAGAATGATGACGAGCATCATCGGGAGGACGATGAAGGCTTTGTCAAGGAAGTTCATCGGCGCGGAAAGAAAGGTGTTGGCCGAGAGATACCACGGGGAGAGGAGCGAGTTCATCACGTTGACGAGCAGGAATATGATGACGAGAAGCCACTCCCACTGGAAGAAGAAGCGTTTCCAGCTCCACGGTTTTTCGAGGGTGAGGATTCTTTTTGACAAAGCGCTTTCGCTCATGACGCGCCTCCTGTTTTGCTTGTTTTACCCGCTATCGCGGCGGCCCGCGCGCGGAGCACCGCCTTGTCGTTGTTCCGTTTGATGAGTACGTTGGTGATGATGGCGGCGAGGATGACCACGCCCTGTATCGCCTGCTGCCAAAACGGGGACACGTTGATGAGGGGGAGGGCGTTGGCGAGTATCCCAAAGAGGATCACGCCGAGGATAAGGCCGGAGACCTTGCCCCGCCCGCCCGACACGCTCACGCCGCCGAGAACGCAGGAGGCGATGACGTTCATCTCGTAGCCGGCCGCGGTGTCTCCCTGGGCCGAGGCGAACTTCGCCACCCACAAAACGCCGGCGAGCCCGGAGAGCGCGCCCATGAGGAGGTAGACCAGCGTAACGATGCGCCGCCGGGGGAGGCCGATGATTCCGGCGGCTTCGGCGTTTGAGCCGACCGCGTAGATCCGCCTGCCCGTCCGCGTGTAGGTGATAAAATAGAAGAAAACAATGTAGAGCGCTACGGCGATCACGATGAGGTTGTTCACGCCGAGGAAGCGGCCCGTTGCCATGCCCTTGAAAGCGTCGCTCATCTGGTAGGCGCTCACCCACGAGCCTTTGCTCACCACATAGGTGAGGCCCCGGATCACGTTCATGAGTCCGAGGCTGGCGATGATGGGGAGTATCGAGAACCGCGCGACAAGGAGGCCGATGAGGAGGCCGAAACCCGCCCCGATGAGGGCGCCTTCCAGCACGAGAACCACGGGCGGGATGGAAGGACGGGCGAAACAGGTCAACGCCGTTACCATGCCGGAGAAGGCCATCGTCGCGCCGATGGAGAGGTCGATGCCGCCTGTGAGCAGCACCATCATCATGCCGATGGCGAGGATGCCGAGGATGGCCGTGTTGACGAGCAACTGGTTGATGTTGATCGCGGTCAAAAACTCTTTGTTCCGCGCCTGAACGACGGCGCTCACCACGACAATAAAAATGACGAGGCCCGCTTCCCGAAAGCGTTCCGCGCCGCGGGCCTTCCTGCCGTCCTTTTTGAAAAATCCGCCCGCCAGCCCGCCTTGAAAAAGCGCCTTACCGGTCAGTCCCATAGCCATTCCTCCATTGCCGCCTTGAGAATGTCTTCGGAGGTGGCGTTTCTGGTGTCCATTGTCGCGGTAACGGTTCCTTCCCGCATCACGACGATACGGTCGCTCATGCCCAGCACTTCGGGCATCTCGGACGAGATCATAATCACGCCGTATCCCTCCGCCGCGAGGTCGTTCATAATCGCGTAGATCGCCGTCTTCGCGCCGACATCGACGCCTTTGGTCGGTTCGTCAAGGATAATCACCTTCATATCGGAGGTGAGGAGTTTTCCCACGATGACCTTCTGCTGGTTGCCGCCTGAGAGAGTCGAAACGAGGTCGTGTACGCTCACCGCCTTCACGCTGAGTTTCTCGGAGAGTTCTTTTGCCATCCCGTTCTCTTTTCGCGTGTCAAGCCAGCCGAAGCGGGAACAGTCCTCCAGCACGGGGAGGCTGATGTTCTTGGCGATTTCCCAGCGGAGGACGAGCCCCTGTTTCAGGCGGTCTTCGGGCAGATAGCCGATTCCCGCCTCAATCGCCTGGTCCGGTGTCGGGTGGTCAAGCGGCTTTCCGTTCAGCGTAATCGTGCCCGAATCGTAGCCGGTGATGCCGTAGACCGCCTCGCAGACCTCGGTGCGCCGCGCCCCGACAAGTCCGGTAAGCGCGAGCACTTCCCCTTTGCGGACGGCGAAACTCACGTCGGCAAAGAAGCCTAAGCGGGTAAGGCCCTCCACGCGCAAGACCTCCTCGCCGATCCGCGCCTCGCGTTTGGGGAAGAACTGGACGATCTCGCGCCCCACCATCGCGGTAACGAGGTTCTTGTTGTCAACATCGGCGATGTCCCACGTGTTGATATACTTTCCGTCACGGAGGACGGTTACGCGGTCGGCGAGCCGGTATATATCCTCGAAACGGTGCGATATGAAGATGATCGACACGCCCTCTTCCCGCAGTTTTCCCGTGATCTTGTAGAGGTCTTCGCTCTCGCGGTTCGAGAGCGGGGCGGTCGGTTCGTCCATGATGATGATGCGGGCGTTCGTGGACAGCGCCTTCGCGATCTCGACAATCTGCTGCTGGGCAACGGAGAGCGCCCCCATCGTGGCCCGCGCGTCAAAGTTCGCCCCCAGCCGCGAAAGCAACTCGTCCGCTTCCCGGTTCATCGTCTTCCAGTCGATACGGTGAAACGGCGCGGCGGTCTTTTCGTGGCCCATGAAGATGTTTTCCATCACGCTGATGTCGGGGAAACAGGTAACGTGCTGGTAGATGGCCGCGATCCCCAGCGCCTGCGCGTCCAGCGGACCCCGGATATGCGCGTCCTTCCCGTCCACGAGAAATTCCCCGCCGTCCGGCTGGTGCACCCCCGTGATGATCTTAATAAACGTCGATTTCCCCGCCCCGTTCTCGCCCATCAGCGCGTGAATCTCCCCCTTTCGGAGCGAGAAATGCACGTCATCAAGCGCCTTCACGCCCGGAAACGTCTTTGAGATATGGCGCAGGTCAAGAATACACTCACCGTTTGACATAATCATTCATTATCACCCCGCTTTTTCGCGCCGTAAATGGATAAAACACTTGCAAGCATGGACAAAACAGTGAAATTGAGGCGATGGACGAAGCGCATTGACTTATATGTTAGGGTGGGGAAGGGGGAGATGCGGCCCGCAAAGGCACCGATTTTCATCACAGGGAATCGCAGGTGAGCACAGATTAAAATCAGCGTAATCTGTGAACAATGAAGCCCTTTCGCATTTTCCGTGATAAAAGAATAAAACCACAGAAGGCGCGGATTAACGTGGAATAGGGCCTACAGATTCGAATAAAAGTCCGCAGATTAACGCGGATTGTCACGGATTAAAAGGAGCCAGGTATGAAAATCCGCATTGCCATATATTCGTCTCATCCGTGTCCGGGGTTATACGAAAAAAAAACGGCATTGCCGAAAGCCAAAGCGCCGCGATAGAAGTCCCGCGAGACCGGATTTGTGTCCGGCCTCTGTAACGTGTCCGGATTTTGGAACCGGCGTTGGTTATTCCCGCGTAACCCGCATCACTCAATCCAAACCGCTATCCATTTACCGGCAAGATCCTCTTTCACCGTTACCCTAATCGTATCCGATTCCCGCAAGACCTGAACGGGCAGATCCGGGGTGTAGAAGTCCACCGAACACGCGCCGGAACGGACCGCGCCGGTTCCGAGGCAATCCGGCAGGGTAAGTTCGCAAGGCGCATCGGCTTTCACGATCATAAGCCCGTGGATCAGGGGATTCCTCAGAGGCTCCTCTACCAGGGTCCAGGTCAGGGTAACGGGCTTATCCGCAAAGGTATATTCCTTGCCGTCAATGGCGAGACCCCGGCAGCCTGAGCCGCTGAAACCTGCCAGGTTCCCGTCTTTGCCGAGCCGGTAGCTCAGGGTGTCCGTTCCCCGGTAGCTTATGCGGCGCCCCCGGATTTCTTCTCCCGAAAGGAGGATATCGATCGGAGGCAGGGTACGGCCTGCCAGGAGCGCGCGGTCTTTTTCCTCATCCCGAAAAAAGGTACCGTACCAGTCCTCGGTGAACCGGCGGTAGTGGTTGGTGAGCGATACCGCTCCGTTAGGGAAAACATTCATAACATACCGCGCGTCTTTCGGCCTGGATCGGGCTTCAAGGCTGCCGGGGCCGTAAGCGCCCAGAGTATGCAGCACATCGAAAAGGGCGGATACATCATCGCCTGTGGAACCGGACTGATCGTCCCGGAGACGGAATCCAAAATAAGCCGCCACGCCTCCTTCTCCCGGTCCGGGGTACTTTTTAAGGACCCCGACCGTTAACCCCTCCGCCGCAGCCACCGGTTCCGCGTCCCCGGGGGTGGGGGCATACACATAGTCGGGCAGCAGGTCCGTAAGGATCCGCATGGGCGGGATTGCCGCCAAGGGGCCGGAAAAAACAACATCCTTACCGGCCATCAATCCCGGCCGGCTCATGGGCTCTACCGCCTTTAGGCCGAAAAGATCCAGGAAGGTCCGGTGAACATCCGTATTCGCCGTTTCTTCGTTCATAACCCCCGGGGCCGCCATCCATACCAGTTTACCGCCTCCGCGGACAAAACGGGCCAGCAGATCCAGGGTTTGTTTTTTGACAAAGGGTTCAAAGAGCGCCACGATTCCCCGATACTTCCTCCCCAAGATTTCAAGCCGGTTGTCTTCCGTCAAACGCCCGTACTGGAGCAGTTTTTCTGCGGTAATATAATTTCCATAACCGTACTGTACCATCCAGGAACCAAAACGCTCCTCCACATAGTTGAGCTCCAGGGGGTAAAGAAGGAGTACATCGGTATCCCGGTGCTCCATGCCCTGTACCAGCGCGTGGGACAGAGGCGCGCCGTGGGCCGCCACGCCGTAGGCTTCTCCCACATTCCGGAGCCGCCTGAGGACTTCATTCGGGCTGCCCCAGCTTGCGCAATAGGCATAGGGAAAGCGGTTAAGAACACCGAAGGAACAGGCCAGGGCTTCGGCATAGTAATCCCGGTCGGTATTTCCGCCTTCAGGATGATCGTTTCCGGAACCGGTAAGGAATTCGTTCCACCGGAAATAGTCGTAACAGGCGGCGGTATTCTCCCGGATGGAGCTGGACCAGACATAGGCCGGTGTATAATCATACACCTTCCCCCGCGCCGCCGAACCGGGAGCCATGGCGGAAAACACATCCCCTTCAAAGTAACGATCGCAGGTCGGGGATTCCTGCCATGTCGCGTGAGCCCGGGTCATGATCGGAGCGCCGAAGAGTTTTTCCGAATACTCAAGGGCATCCACGCTGAGATCCACCACCCGGCGGGAAAGCAGCTCGAAATAGCGCTTGCGGAAAAGCCAGGTCTCGTAGACAGCCCGAGGGTCTTTTCCGAAGACATGCTGGGAAGCCTCGTCCCCTCCGTGCTGGTGATAGGGAAAATACACCATATACTTGAGGAAATTCCGGTACTTATCCCCGTAGCGCCGGGCAAACTCGTTGATAAGCGCCGGGGTAACATACCGGGTCGTGATTTCCGTCAGGCCGAAATGATTGATCAGGTCCCAGTCGAACTGGATGTGCATCTCGTCGGAATAATACCCCTGGTAACGGACCCCCGCGTCTTTATGAGCGCGGATAACTCCGTGCATATAATCCGCGGCGGAAGCGTCAAAATAATCCAGCTCCGGCGTCCGGTACACCGCCACGATCAGGGCCCGCTGCTTCCCGCTTGCCGCGCGGCCGCTGACCCGCATCTTCCCGTAGCCCCAGCCGGAGCCGGTAACGGTAAAGGAGCTTTCGTCAATTTCAACCTTAACGCTTTCCGAAATATCGTCGATGGCGTTTTCATCTACATAGTAGTACGGCGAATTACCGATCCGCTCTTCGTCAAAAGCCAGCGCATGGACCCGTTCCAGTTTGAGCTTGACAGGACCCTTGTTGTTGTACCATTGCCGCTGGAGCGTCATGGCTGCATCAAAGGCGCCGCCCTCCAGGGCACATTCCTGAAACTGCCAGGAAAACCCGGTGTTGTCATGCCTTTGGGCAAAACCGCCGCCTATATCAAGGGGCGAAATCAGGGAGGCCCCGAAGGTCAT
>JAIRNN010000110.1 GCA_031257995.1 Spirochaetaceae bacterium
GAGGCGGCGCTTCTTTACAACACCCGCCGCCCTCATTTAGCCCTTAACTATGAAACGCCTGAAAATATGCACCGTAAAAGCGCATAAAAACTGTCAACCTATTCCAGGACTTGACAATGGAAGGCTGCGCGTTTCTCTCCTCATCATTTTCAATTCTCCCGCTGAGGGGGATAGCGCAAAAAACCACCGAAGGCGCGGAAAAAACGCAGAAAAAGATAAGGCATTCCGCGTGATTCCGCGTTTTCTGTGGTAGTATATGGTCCACGGATTACGCAGATTACACGGATTTAAGCGGCGCGTTGAAACAAAACATCTGTGTAATCTGCGGGCCTTTGTATTTTCCCTTTTCAATCATCCATTTTCCATTTCCCCAATAGGGCTCAATCCACCTCCTTTTCCTTTTCAATTATCCATTATCAATTTTCCAAAGGGGTGTCCTTCCCCCCCAAAAAATGCTACACTCTCCTCCGTGGAACATCTCATCATCAAAGGCGCGCGCGAGCACAACCTGAAAAACATCGACCTCACGCTGCCCCGTGACAAACTCATCGTCGTGTCCGGCCTCTCCGGGGTGGAGGGGGCGCCGCATCTTCGGCGCGACGCGAGACGACATCATAATAGTTTGGCTGGTAGTTGATTGCTGTCACCGGGTATGATAGGATAGGGAAATGGCAAACTATAGCGGCATTCAAAAAGAAGAAACCTTAAAGTCTCTTGTCCATGAAGACTACTTCCCTCAATTCGGATATGAACCGAATATCGATAATATAGATTTTGTCATCACCGATAAAAAAGCGCGGGACGATTTATTCAGTGACGGGCCCGGCAGTTCCCGTCATTACCTTTGGGCGGAAGCAAAAAAGGGAATCTACGATGTCTATGATATGTTTACCCAGCTTATTCTTACTTGCAAAAAGACATACGAAAAGGGAGAACATTTGGCCCCACCATGGCTGGGATGCTTTGACGAGGCGCGTATCTCTTTTGTTTCCTTCCACGATATACTCCCGATTTTTATTGAAACCGACTTTAACTGGAACACAACGCCGAGCAATCACGAGACGGCTGACTTTAAGAAAGCGAGAAAAAAAGTAGAAGACCTGATAGGCGCAAAAGTATTGATCTACAATTTTGAATCTGACGATGAGGATATAAAAGAATTTATCAAGACTCATTTTACAACAGGCGGTACCGTTTCGACAAAGGCCCCCATCACAAAAGATAACTTTGTGCAAGTTTTTATCAAATGGGTAAAAGAAGTAAAACCCAGTATTGACATTACAAAAGAAGAGTGGGCAGACTTCAACCGGAAGGGGATACCCGATTATGATTTTTATCGTGCCGATGTGTTGAGCGAGGGTGGAAACACAATAACGGACAGGCTAAAAATCGTTCTTGAAAACGATAATTATAAGTTTCATGAGAATATAGGCGGCCGTCTTTTCTCGGCGGAGATCAAATTTAAAGACAAGGGGGAAGCCTACGTTCGATTTTGGAACAAGTATGAACGCCCGCCCGCAGAAATTTATCAGAAGTATATCATCGACCGCCGTGATTTGCTTGCTCCGCGCAATATCCGTGAGGTCAAAGGCTCATTCTTTACACCGAAAGTATGGGCGGACAAATCGAAAGAGTATTTAGCCGCCGTTTTTGGCGAAAACTGGCAGGACGAGTATTATATCTGGGACTGCGCGGCGGGGACGGGCAACCTGCTGGCGGGATTAACCAATAAGTATAATATTTGGGCTTCGGACGTTGAAGAAGGTAATGTTGAGACGATACAGAGCCTTATCGACATTGACGAAAACCTAAATTTGCTGCCCAGCCATGTATTTCAATTTGATTTTCTGAACGATTACCTCGAATTGTCACCGACCGATGAAATACACATGGAAAAGATGCGGCGGGATATGGCAAAACTGGAAACCGCTGGTTTGAAAACAATTTTGGACGACCCGGAAAAACGGAAAAAGCTGATCATTTATATTAATCCTCCGTATGCGGAAGCGGGAAACCAGAAAATGCCTATGGGCGGCGGCGATCCAAAAATCGGCGTTTCGACACACAACAAAGCAAAGGACAGATACCTGCGGTTTATTGGCGCCGCGACCAACGAACTTTCTGCGCAGTTTATGGCTCGTATTTACGATGAAATACCCGGATGCAAACTGGCTGTTTTTTCAAAACTGAAATTTGTCTGCACCCAGAACTTTATCAAATTCAGAAAATTTTTTAATGCCGCCTACAAGGGCGGTTTTGCCGTCCGGGCAAATACTTTCGACAATGTACAGGGTAAATTCCCCATTGCGTTTACCGTCTGGGATTTAAACGGCGAACGTTTCCCTGAATATATTGATGTTGATATTCCAGAAGACGGTGGAAGAAAACGATATTGGGATGATTTTAATAAATCCATCAATCACTGGATACGGACATTCGATAATCCCTCCAATGGGAGTATTGGATTGTTAATTTGCGAGTCTCCTGATTTTCAAAAAATACACCAACCCTATCTTACCTTGTTATCTGAAACAAGAAAATCAAGGCAGTTTTTTTGTACTGAAACAAGCCTGATTTTGGGTTGTGTTTATTTTTCCGTCCGCCTTGGTATTGAACCGACATGGCTCAACGACCGTGATCAATTTCTTTTCCCGAATGACGGCTGGAAAGCCGACACAGTATTTCAGCATGATTGTCTCGTTTTCACCCTGTTTCACGGGCAAAACCGTATTTCTACAAACGACGGCACTAACCACTGGATACCTTTCACCGAGAAGGAAGTGCAGGCAAAAGAGAAGTTTGCCTCGGACTTTATGAGCGCCTTTCTCACAGGCATGACTTTTAGCCCGGAGGCACAGGCTGTTCTTGGCGCGGGGCGTGAGTTATGGCAGTACTACCACACTGCCATCAAGGACATCAGATCCGCTTCCGTCAACGCCTCGTTTTATGACATACGGGAATTCTTTCAGGGCCGTAAAGAAACCGGAACAATGAACGCCACATCAAATGACGCAGCCTACAATTTTCTGATAAAAGGCTTGCGAGAAAAACACAGGATACTTGCAAAGAAGATAGAGCCAAAGATATATGAATATGGGTTTTTGAAGGGGTAGGGGTATGACACGAAAAATTATTTTTTTTGCTTATGAAGATGGTCGTCAGGATAATAAAGATGCAATTAGCAGGGCCGCAAGTGATTATAACAGCCATCAAAAAACTTACCATGTTCGAAAGTGGGAGGACTTGCGTGTTTCTGGAAACATTATAGCAACTAAAATATTTGATCAAATAAAACTGTGTGCGAAATTTGCTTGTGATCTCACATATCTAAATCATAATGTTCTGTTTGAACTTGGTTATGCTATTGCTCAAAGAAAGATTTTAAAGATATTCCTAAATCCAAGTATCAATGATGCCGAAAGAAATTATTCCGATATAAAAATTTAAAAACAATTGGCTATGCGAAATTCTTAAACGCAAAAGATATATCAAAAGAATTTCAGAAATCGAATGTTGAAGAAGATGCGCTGTTGATAGAAAAGATTATTCCTGGATATGAAAAGATAGAATTAGAACGAGACATTTTTCTTATAAATACAAAAAATAAAAACCAAGCTGCAATAGACATTGAAGAGTTTTTAGGTATTATCGAGAAAAAATACACAACAAATAATGAAGATGAAATTCCATATCAGCCATTAGCATGGTATTTGAATGCCATACTAAAATCAAAAATTGTGTTATTACACATGGTTGGAAATGACAAAAAAGATTACAAAGCTACAAATGCAGAATACTCGCTCTATGCCGGTTTGGCACTTGGTTTAGGGAAAGAAGTCTTGATAATAGCCCCGGCTCCATTTCAGGCTCCAATAGATTACAGCGATATTCTTGTTGAGTATTCATCAGCGGTTGATTGTACAAACAAGATTGAGACATGGTTGAATAATTGGGACAAGAAAGAACAGAAAATAGCCTCTGTTCAAAATAAAGCCGATGAATCAAATGACAAAGAACTTAACCTGCTAAAATTAGGAATAGGTTATGGCGTTGCGGAAAATGAAAAATTTGAAAATTCTAATAATTTTGTCGAAATAGAAGCGTATATTAAAGCGACTCAAAAACAGAAGGCTCTTATCATTGGACGGAAGGGGACAGGAAAAACCGAAATATTTCTTAGACTACAAGAAAATTTTAATAATGATAAAAATAATTACAATATTGTTATCAAGCCAGACTCCGATGACCTGCTAGACAATGTTGAACTCAGCAATCTTTACAATACTACGCGTTCAAAGAAGGCATTTTTGACGACTGTTTGGCAATATGTAATTTTTTCAAAAATATTTATGCAAATATTTATCAACTCAAAAAATCTTGGATTAACAGAAAAAGAATTTAGCGATATAGATAACTATCACAAAGAAAACAAAGAGTTATTTACTCTGAATTTTTATGGTATGATACTATATATAGCCGATAAATATGCCAATCAAAATATCATGCGGGATCCTTCACTTCTGGACAAGATAAAAAAAAGGTTATCTCCTATGATTACAATAATTAATAATTATTTCGAAAATAGAAAATATCAAAAAATAACAATTCTTGCAGACAATCTTGACAAGGGATGGGCGGCGGAATCAGATTTGGATATCCAGTCATTAATGCTGGTATGCTTAATGGAATACCTTGATTTATTAAATAATCAATATATGAGCAAAGTACGTATTCATTCTGTTGTTTTCCTTAGAAAAGATATTTATCAATATATTCTTAGATATGTCCGAGAGCCCGATAAAATGGCTATGGATGTTATTGAAATTCAATGGGATAGTTTTCCTGGTTTATTGAAGAACGTAATCGACAAAAGAATGTTGAATGTATTAGATATGGATAAAGATGTAGAAAAAATTTGGGGAAATTATTTTAATCTTTCCCGTTCAGATCATCCTTTTGAAAGAATTCGTTCTCAAATTGTAAATAGACCTAGAGATGCGATTTACTTTATTAGTAAATTGTTTGAAAGTGCTGTTAATAATGATCAATTGACTGTAAGTGATAAAGATTTCGATTATGCGTTAGATGCTTATTCAAAATTCTTACACAATAATCTTACCGCAGAGTTAAAAGCTGAGTTTCCAATGATTGAAGACATACTAATGGCATTACAACGAGTTTATACGGGACTATTGCGTCAAATTGAGTTCATCCCTATTGATAATTTCTACAAAATTGTTCAAAAAATATTAAACAAAGAGGAAACCGGAAAGTTTATAAATGCGCTAATGCAAAACAACTATTTGGTTGCAATAATCAAGAGGAACAATCGTGTAATAACAACGTATAATGAGTTGCTATTAGCCGAGCAAGAGAAAACCTTTAATTTCTTTAAAAAGAATAAAATTTTATTGAATATGAAACTTATTCCATTTGCCGAATGAATAATATGCGTTAAAAAGCAATATAACATCCTCTCCACGCAGACAAGATATGTGTTGTCGTCAATTCCACCACAGCGAAAGCCTATTGGCTTATCGTAAAACCTCGAAGTAAAACGCCTGCGGATTTTAACTCCTTGTATTCTATATATACCGAGGTCTATTCCTGCTATGATCCAAGCGAAGGGAGGCACGGACGCACTGAAAGTGCGGATATGTCGAACAGAACGTATATCCGTAGCGAGGCGTTAGCAACGAAGTAGCCATCCCCTATCCCCCTTCCCTGTCCCCCATCCACCATTGGCCCCATCCCTCTCCCTCCTATCCCCGTCCCCCCAAAGCCCTTCCCCCAACCCCCCAAAAATGCTACACTACCTCTGTGGAACACCTCATCATCAAGGGCGCGCGCGAGCACAACCTGAAAAACATCGACCTCACGCTGCCGCGGGACAAACTCATCGTCGTGTCCGGCCTCTCCGGTTCGGGCAAAAGCTCTCTCGCCTTCGACACGATCTTCGCCGAGGGCCAGCGCCGCTATGTGGAAAGCCTCTCCGCCTACGCGCGGCAGTTTCTGGGGCGCATGGACAAGCCCGACCTCGACTACATCGAGGGCCTTTCGCCGGCCATCTCCATCGAACAAAAAACCACCCACCGCAACCCGCGCTCCACCGTCGGCACCGTCACCGAAATATACGACTACTACCGCCTCCTCTTCGCCCGCGCCGGCATCCCGCACTGCCCGAAATGCGGCCGCGTCATCAAAGAACAGAGCGTCGACCAAATCGTGGACACGATCCTCTCGTTTGGCACAGGCGACAAAGTGCAGCTCCTCTCGCCCGTCATTCGCGGCAAAAAAGGCGAGCACACGAAAATCATCGAAGACGCCCGCAAAGCCGGATTCGCCCGCGCCCGCATCGACGGCGTGATGGTCAGCCTCGACGAAGCCATCAAACTCGACAAACAGAAAAAGCACACCATCGAAATCGTCGTTGACCGCCTCGTCATATCGCCCGACATCCGCTCCCGCCTCGCCGAGTCCGTGGAGACCGCCCTCGAAGCCGCGGAAGGCATCATGCTGCTCATCGTAGACAGCAGAGGAGAGGGCAAAGGAGGGGGAAGCCGCGGCAACATTGTTGCCGATCCCCCTCGCTCCAGCCCCACGCTTGCTACGCAAGCGGGCTTAGGGTCTTCCGCTACCCCCTCTGCGGGGCACCCAATGGCCTCGCGCGAAACGTTGAGCGCGTTTATACCTTTCCAGCGGCACGGTGTGGGCCCCAAAAATGCTTCACCGCAGGTAAACGCAACAGGGCCCCGGCCCGCCCACGAAGGCATCCCAAAGGATGCCCCGCCCCCATCCCAAGCGGATGCGGCTGCGGCGTTTGCGGAAGAGGCCCAGAATTCCCCCGAAGGGGGACAGCCGCCATTGCCCGGCAAACGCGCCTCCGCTTCGCCCGCCGCAAGTGAATTCTTCTTTTCCCAGCACAACGCTTGCCCCGACTGCGGCGTCTCCATACCGGAACTCCAGCCCCGGCTCTTTTCGTTCAACAACCCTTTTGGGGCCTGTCCCGAATGTGACGGTCTCGGCGCGAAACTGGAGTTTGACCCCGATCTCGTCATCCCGAACCCGGAGTTGTCCTTCGACGAAGGCGGCTGCGTCCCCTACAACCCCGACTCGGCGTGGAACCGCAGCCGCTTTGAAGCCCTTGCCCGGCAGTACAAGTTCAAGTTGTCCACCCCCTTCAAGGACATTCCCAAGAAAGCGATGGATGCGGTGCTCTACGGCTCGGAAAAAGCGATCCCCGTCCACTACGAGAACCGCAGCGGCACCGGCGCGTTCGACTACCACACCCGCTTCCCCGGTATCCTCGAAGACCTGAAACGCCGCTATCTTGAGACAAACTCCACCGGCATCAAGGAATGGCTTGAAAAGTTTATGAGCCAGAAACCCTGCGCCAGGTGCGGCGGCAGGCGGCTGAAGCCCGAAGCCCTCGCCGTTACCGTCGGCGGCAAGAACATCCACGAACTTGCAAGCCTCTCGGTCGCCGACTCGATCACGTTCTTCCAGAACCTCAAACTCTCGAAAAACGAGGCCCAGATCGCCCGCGAGATACTGAAAGAGATAAACGCCCGCCTCGGCTTCATGCAGAACGTGGGCCTTGACTATCTTTCCCTCGAACGGAAATCGGCCACCCTCTCAGGCGGGGAAGCCCAGCGGATACGGCTTGCCACCCAGATCGGGTCGAGCCTTGTCGGGGTGCTGTACATACTGGACGAGCCGTCCATCGGCCTCCACCAGCGGGACAACCAGCGCCTCATCGACACGTTGATCTACCTCCGAAACTTGGGCAACACGCTCATCGTCGTTGAACATGACGAACAGACCCTGCGTACCGCCGATTATCTCGTGGACTTAGGCCCCGGCGCGGGCGTTCACGGCGGCAAGGTCATCGCGCAAGGAACGCCGGAAGAGGTCGCCCAAGTGAAAGAGAGTCTCACCGGCCAATTCCTCGCCGGCACGCTCACGATGGACATCCCCGCCGAACGGCGCAAAGGCAACGGCAACGTACTTTCCCTCAAAAACGTTACCGAGCATAACCTCAAGGGCATTGACGTTGACATTCCGCTCGGCGCGTTCACCTGCATCACCGGCGTGTCCGGTTCCGGGAAATCCACGCTGCTCTCGGACGTGCTCTACCCCGTCCTCGCCAACCGCGTCTACGGCTCGGCCCACCCTGAAGGCGCGTACGGCGAGCTGGCCGGAGACGAGTTTATCGACAAGGTGATCGACATCGACCAGAGTCCCATCGGGCGTACCCCGCGTTCAAACCCCGCCACCTATGTCGGCGTGTTCGGCGGCATCCGCGACCTCTTTGCCAGCCTCCCCGAATCGAAGGCGCGGGGCTACAAGCCCGGACGGTTTTCTTTCAATGTGAAAGGCGGCCGTTGCGAGAACTGCGCCGGAGACGGCACCATCAAGATCGAGATGAACTTTCTCCCCGATGTCTACGTTACCTGCGAGGTCTGCCACGGCAAACGTTTCAACAAAGAGACCCTCGAAGTCCGCTACAAAGGCAAGAACATCGCCGACGTGCTCGATATGACCATCGAGGAGGCCGCCGAATTCTTCGCCTATATCCCGCACATCGCCCGCAAGATGGACACCCTGCTCTCCGTCGGCCTGGGCTATGTGAAACTCGGCCAGTCCGCGCTCACCCTTTCAGGCGGCGAGGCCCAGCGCGTGAAACTTGCCCTCGAACTCTCCAAACGCAGCACCGGCAAGACCTTCTATATCCTCGACGAACCGACCACGGGCCTCCATTTTGCCGACGTGAAACAGTTAATGGAAGTGATCCAGCGTCTTGTCAATCAGGGAAACACCGTCGTGATGATCGAACACAACCTCGACGTGCTGTTGCAGGCTGACCACCTGATTGATCTGGGGCCGGAAGGCGGCGACCGGGGCGGGGAACTCATCACCACCGGTACGCCGGAAGAAGTTGCCCGTTGCAAGAAATCATGGACGGGGAAGTACTTAAAAGAACAACTGGAAAGACTGGACAAGAGGAATGCATAGAAGGTGCCGCTCGTCTTTTCCTTTTAAAGAAATCGCGCTGGTTTTCCTGCTTTTGAGCGTTGCCCGGCCTTTAGTCTACGCGCAGGATGCGGCGGCCCCAACTGGGGGAATTGAGGAGACTGCGGAGACAGGGGAAACCGGAGCAACCGAAGAAGCCGCCAAAACAGAAAAGCCCGCCGTCTCCGAAGAACGCCAGAACGAAATCGACCGTATGGAAATGGAACTCAAGGTTTCCACATTGCTCGAATTATCCGAATGGGCCCGCGATTTGGGTATAAGCGAAGCGGGAACCCGCGAAGAATTGGCAGCGCGCCTCCGAACCGCGTTGGAATTGCCCGCGCCGCCCAAAGAGGAAGATGGGGCGCAGGTCATCATCATCGAAAGCGCGCGCGCCACGGAATATTTTTCGGTTGAGGCGGTCGAGGAAGACTACGCGCGGCTGTCGGGCGGCGTTGTCGTTACGCTGAAAGACAAGACCGCAACCTACAGGATTAGCGCGTGGGAAATGTTGTACAACCGGACGCGGAACATCCTTTCCGCAACCGGCGGCGTTGAGTATCTGAAAGAGGACGGCGACACCCGCGAGACCTTTCGGGGCGAGTCGATCACCATCAACCTCGACACGTGGGCCGGCACGTTCATCGACAGCATCTCCGAAAAATCCATCGCCGGGGGCGACACCGCCTACCGCTTCACCGGCGCGGTCATCTCGCAGAACGGCGAAGAGGTGAGCGTTCTCCGTAACGCGAAAATCACCAACGCGAAATCGGACGAACCGTACTGGAGCCTCACCGCATCGCGGCTCTGGCTGTTGCCGGGAACAGACTGGGCATTGCTCAGCGGCGTATTGAAAGTCGGCGAGATCCCCGTGCTGTGGGTTCCCGCGTTTTTCTGGCCTTCCGATGAGTTTGTGTTCCACCCCGTCGTCGGAACGCGAACCCGCGAAGGCCCGTTCTTCCAGACGACCACCTACATCTGGGGCAAGGCCAAGGCCGACCCGACGAAAGAAAGCTCCATCTCAAAGATCATGGGCTCCGGCGCGGATATGGAAAAGGAACGGCAGGGCCTCTTCCTAAGAACCACCGGACGAAAATCATTGGGAAGCGACGCGAAACGGTGGTCGGTTTCCTTTGACGGGTATTCTAATTTGGGGTTTTATCTGGGAACCGATCTGGCGCTGCCGTCAAACGGGCATTTCGGCGCAACAAACCTCACTGCCGGACTGGGCTTCAGCCGGAACGTGTACGGCCCTTACGGTTCCACATACACTCCCTACATCGGGCCCGACGGCACGATCCTCGACCGCGAATGGAACACCTCGCGCCTCCCCATCTTGGCGCTTGACCTCCCCTTCCGCTATCGGTTCAAAATTGACGGCTCTTACACCGCGCCCTTCGCCTCGTTCCGCTGGAATTTTCCGCTCTATTCAGACCCGAACATAGACCGTGATTTCTACCTTAACCGCTCCGAGACATTCGACTGGTTCACCCTGATCAAGGGCAACACAGATGAGACCGAGACGTTTTCGACCACGACTACGACCTTGGGCAACTATTCGTGGACGGTCTCGGCCGATTCGACCGTTCCGGTGAAAAAAGTGTCGCCCTATATATCGAGCCTTTCCTTGTCAAACTTTTCAACATCAATGGAATTCGCCTCCAAACCAACAACCGATTCCGCGATGGACCAAATGAAACAGGAAGACCCCAAGATCTTGGATCATCTCTTGTATCCGGGTTACTATTTTTATTATCCGAATAAGTGGACGGTCTATTCTATCAACGGCACTATTGCCGGTACCCCGCTCACTATCGGGAATAAACCGACGGACCTTCCCGCCGAAGAAGAGTCCGTTGCTTTGAACGAGTTTGGCAATCCCCGGTCTCCCTGGGGTACCGGAGACGATGAGGAAGCCGCATCATCCGCAAGCCCGCTTCCCGACTTGGCGCCGAGGGCTTTGTCGCAAGCCTTTAGTTCCACCAAAGACAACGGCCTCCGCTTCACTTTTGACTACCGGTTTACCCCTTCTTCAGCGACCGAGTTTAATTATCGTACTACCTCGTTTGATCGGCGGGAAAACATCGACTTCACCAATGTTGAAAACTCGCTTACCCGTCTCCGCACGGACGGCACGACGACCTTCACCCTCGCCGAGCCGAACAACGGCCTCTTTACCACATCGCTCGCCTTTACGGGGTATGTCGAATGGCAAAAATCGGAGCTCATTCCCGAAGACGAGGACAACCCGACCACGGCAGAAGAAGACAAACAGGTAATACTCAACGAAACCGATTACAAGGCTACGCGCTTCAACAGCGTGTACCGTCTCAGTACCAGCGGGAAGCCTCTCTATTGGAACGACCTGTTCAGTACCAGCACCCTCACGCACACCCTCGAAGGGAAGTTTTTGCGCTGGGAGTTTGACCCTGCCAGTTATAACTCGTCAAACAGAGACAGCGAGCCCGTCTGGGACCTCATCAAAGGAGAATGGGACCGGGAAGACATCACCACCCACAGTCTGGGGACAAACATTAACGCTTCCGTGTTTGACAAGACGCAGACCCTCTCCCTTTCCGCCGCGCTGCCCCCCCTCTTTCAGAATTACACCTATTCGCTGGCGCTCCGGGCGTGGATCTCCGAGACCTCGGTGAGCGGTAGTTACCGGGAAGTGCTCAAGCCCGGTCAGAGCAGCAACATGGAAGACCCCGAAACCGACATGAAGATACAGCCGCATACGTTTCGGGAAACGCTTACCTTCGGCACGGGCAAGACCCTGAGCCAAAGCGTCGTCTACGACCCCGACCCGGAACACGAGTATTTTACTTCGGCGGTTACGTCTCTTACCCTTGGCGTGTTGAGCGCGCAGTACACGGCAAGCCGCGTGGCCAAATGGCAGTATAAAACCGCCACAAACAGTTGGGAACAGGATAAAGAACCCTCGTTCAACCCGGTGAGTTTTACGCTCAGCTACAACCCAACCATCAAAGAAGATTCGGTTTTCAAGAATATGCTCTCCTACAACATCGGCGTAACCTCCTCGCTCTCCCTCGACCTCCTGCGCTATAACTTTTCACGTTTCACCCTGGGCCTCAACGTCAAAGCGACCGTTACCCGCTTTATGGACATTTCCCTCGGCTTCCTCTCGGAAAACGCCTCGATCTACCGCTACCTTCAAGACATTCCCGGTTTTCAAATAGAGGGGGCGCCTCGGGTAGGCGGTGAAGCGAACATGTTCAAGGACCTCTTGAACTCGTTCAACCTTTTTGATATGGACAAGCGGCGCAGCTCCGGCTTCAAAATGAAAAACCTCAATTTAAGCCTCGTACACCACCTCGGCGACTGGGACGCGACGCTTGATGTGAAGCTGACCCCCTACCTTGACGAAACCGAAACGCCGCAGCGTTATCGCTTCAACACCGAAATCGCGTTTACTGTCCGCTGGATTCCCATCAGCGAGATCAAAACCGAGTTTACCTACGACGAGAGAACCGACCGGGTTACGCAAAAGTAGGGCTTCTACGGTATCATTTACTGTGATGGCATGTCGGCGGCACTCCCGCTTCAGATATACTAAATGATACGGCATCGCTGGAAGGGAACTGTTTTGTTGTCGTAGCGGCGGGGGCATGGGGTTGTTGGAGGACGTACCCTCTTACTGTAGTGATTCTACTAATTAAGCCCTAACTCCGCCAAAAATACCCCGTCTATTTGCAAAAACATAAGAAGATGCAATGTATTTGGCATAGACAGGCACATTTCTCTTGACATAAAGAGGTAATCCGGTATATAAT
>JAIRNN010000142.1 GCA_031257995.1 Spirochaetaceae bacterium
CGGCGTGAACCGCGCGGCCGGGGTGTTGAAGGATCGGCTCGCCGGGCTGCTGATAACGGATGACGGTCTTGCCCGGAAATACTTATGCCGGGAACCGGTAATGGAGATACGGCGGCGGACAGTACCGGTACGGCCGAATCGCGAAGTGACAAGAAAAGAATATCTGAAAAAACCGCATTTTTATCACAATCACAAATCAAACTGTTGGCTGGGGGGATTATACCATCCTGTTAACTTGTTGACAGGGGAAAGACTTCCCCCTCGCTTCAGACTTGCTCCGGGCCTGCCGACCCTCCGCAATTCTTACGCTACATCCCCCCTTTCCAATCCAAATCCAATTGCTGGGTGTTACCGCCCCCGCAACGCACGCCCCCCATCCCGCTGGGGGGCCTGTCCCCGGCGCGGGGGCTGTCCCCATATGGGGACAGCCCCCGCGCACAGTGTTCGCGCTTTGATCTATTGTGCTGTTCATATAGGACAATTCTAAGACAAGCCGAAAATTTTGTCAAGAGAATTCTGTATCTTTCCGCGTTTTTTTGACAAAAAATAGTGATTCAACACGAGATAAACGTAATGGCTTACCGGGAACAGCAGATGAATGTGGACGGAATGCGGCCAAAGGCCGACAAAATCTGCCGGATGGAGAAAACCGCTTACGCGGTTATCAAAAAGTGGGAATGTTCCTTAGCGTTATCCTATATCTTATTCTTGTTTGTTACGAATATAATTTACAACACCTTCCCTGCGGGGAGGTACATCGTGCCGCTCCGTTTTTTTATATCCCAGGGCAATACTGTTAAAAGGAGCATAGTCTTCCGGCAACCCCAGTTTCTCTATAATTTTTTTGCCTTCCTCCGTCTGAGTTATAACAGCCGAGGCACTAATCCAGCAAGAGCCGATTTGCAGCGCCTCGGCGGCCAGCATTATATTCTGTGCCGCAACCGCGCAGTCGCTGTTTGGCGCTATGGAGTTTATCTCTCCGGAGATAACAATCACGGTAGGCGCATGAAAAAACGGGTCAAATCGCTCGTTCGAACCAAGATTCTGAAGAAACTCAACATTCATTGAACGGTAAACTCTTTTTGCTTCCGATGATATTTCATCAAGAATTTGTTGATCCTGTATCACCGTAAAATACCGCGCCTGTTTGCCTGCTGCCGAAGGCGCATACATACCTGCTTCTAATATCACATCAAGTTCTTCCTGCTTGATTTGTTCATTAGAAAAACTGCGGATACTGCGCCTGCTTTTGATTACATTCATTATTTCTTTCATGAAACTCCTTATAATTTGATAGGACAATCATAGCATATATCTTTGCGTACTATTTGCCTGTTTCTGTGAAGTTATTGCCTAATCCTGTGATTTTAATCATGCTGCCGAAATTGTTTACGCAGTTTAGTCATGTCTCTTTTTGGTGGAGTTCCAAAGAAACGACTGTAGTCTCTGTTAAATTGAGAAATACTTACATATCCGGTCAAACTGCTTGCGGCCGCCGCGTCCATAGAATCAGAAAGCATCAGCCGCCGCGCTTCATGAAGTCTAAGCGATTTCTGGTATTGCAACGGAGTCATGGAAGTAACATTCTTGAAATGTTTATGAAAAGTCGAATCACTCATGTATGCCATTTTGGCCAAGTCGGCAATTTTTACTTGGCGTGAGAAATTCTCGCCTAACCAGGAAATTGCTCTGATAACCCCTTGCATATTTGAATCCGTAAACCCCATTTGAACAATTCTTATGCCGATAGGACTGCGTAAAACCCGTATTAGAATTTCATCTAAAATAATTGGCGCGATATATTGTATGTCATCAGGATTTGATAAACACATTAATAAACGATTTACGGCATTTATAATATTTACATCGGCATCGGCAACAAGACCTGTACCGGACATGTGCCCTTTATGAATACCTTGGGGATACATTTTTGATGCCAATTCAAGAATTCTATGCGAATCAAAAGCTAAACCAATATTGAGAAAAGGTTTTGACTGATTCGCTTGCAAAGAATGAATTTCAACAGGCAATGCGACAGGCAGTAAAAGCATCTGAGCTTTACCCACATGATAGACCTCTCGTCCTATTGTAACCCTTTTTGTGCCTTGCGCGACAATCAATAAGGATGATTTGTTAAATGTTTTAACGCAAACGGTACCGCCCTTTGAATATTTTCCAAACTTGCAATTTAATGTTTTGTTGTCAAAATCACCGTCATAAGGGGTGTGTGAACGAATGTGTTCAGCCAGACGTATTGTTTCCGTTTCAAAAGAATCATTAATTCCATAAATTTTCCGTTTCATTTCGTACCGATCATTTCTCATTAGTCTGCCTTGTTACTTGGGGACGTTACCCCTTTCATACTGAAAATAGATCCACAAGGCGGCCTCGTCAAAGTCGCGGAGCATCGCGCCTGAGTCGCGCATCTTGGCAAGTTCGGCGTTCTCCGCGTTTTCGGCGTTTTCTTCATTCTCGTTTGTGGGGAAAAGCAGGGCGGTGTAGGCCGTGTTCCAGCGGTAGCCTTCCGCATAGGGAGCGGCAGCGTCCCCGGAAACGGCGGTATTCTCTGCGGGAAAGAGGGCAGGACGCTTCTTCCGGCTCACCGTTTCGGGCAGGAGGACGGTACGCCAATACGCTTCAAAATCTTTCTGGGTGTCGGAGCGCCGCGCATAACTGCTCGATGTCATCCATTCGGTCAAGGCGTTGATTCTGTTGAGGCGGTTGCGCAGGATACCGAGTGCTTCCTCGCCCTTGATAACGGTGTCGTCACGCCTCAACGCGCCCGCAGTTATGGCAACGATGCCCTCATCCGCGATATAGTCCGCCGTGAACTCGATCCAGCCCCGGTAAAAGGCTTGTGAATAGAAGAGTAGCCCCCTGGTTTCGTCAATAGTCACGCCGCCCTGATAGGGGCCGCCTGAAAGTTTTCTCCCGGCGAATTCCACGAGGCTCGTGCAGGAATAAAACAAGAACATGGCGGCAAGGGCGGTAATGAGGGCGGCACGACGGCAGAGGGGCGTTGGCATTTTTCGCATCAAAAACTCCACTTGACACCGACTGACGGTATCGGGATGGACAACTCGTAGACGGCTGACGTGCTGCCGGTGTCTTCTTTGCCCGTGTATTGGTTGAAGGTCGTGTTTGCTTGGGACAGATAGAAGAGCGAGGCGAGGTTCTCGACGGCGACATAGAATTCGCCGGTGGCGCGGCCCTTTTTATTGAAGAAAAACCACGAAAACTTGATGTCAAAGGGCATGGACAGCGTAGTCCGCGAATCATCGCTGTAATACGAACTACGCTTAAACTTTTGGATGTATTGTCCGGTTTCTTGTACCAACACGGGATAGTAGTCGATCGCGCCGACAATGGGCTTGGGGCGGCCGCTCGCGATGCCGTAACGGATATAGATGTGAAACTTGTTCTGCGGCTTGATATTGATGATCAGGTTCAAGTTGTGAAACCGGTGAAACGAGGGGAAGTAGCTGTCGGCGCGGTAGTTGTTTTCGCTTGACTCGGATTTTGCGTAGGCGGGTTCCCGGTAGCGGGCGTACGTAAAGGTGTAGGCCAGCCAGCCGTCGATAAAATGACCTGCCCGCTTCTGGAGCAAGAGATCCGCCCCCCAGACATTGCCGTCTCCGTCAAAATAGTATTGGGTGTTTATGTCGGGCGAACCCGTGGTTGTCCAGTTGATGCGGTAGGCCCGCGAAAACACGTATTTGTAGTAGGTCTCGATGTTCAGTGTCCAACTGTCAAAGAAATTGAGGTTGACCCCGACAAGGCTTGTCCACGACCGGTTGGGCTTTAGCTCATAATCGGCAACTTCGCCCTTTTCCAGACTGGTAATGTTGTCCGTCATTGAGGAAAAAAGGCCCGTCCCCAGGGTGAGGGAGAGCGAGTCGAGCGCGCCCTTGTTCTTGAGCAAATGGAAGTCCATGTTGAGACGGGGGTTGAACGCGGGGGCGGACTTCACCGAAAAATCTTTGCCCCAGAAGGTAAACGTGTCGAGGCGCAGGCCCAGTTCCGTTTCAAAAAACCCGGACGGGCTTGTCCATTCGCCGGCCACATACCCGGACGTGTTGAAGGCGTGGTTGTCGGCAGTGGTTGTGTTGGTAACGGGGTAATTGGTGTACAGCGTCTTGCCGTTCAAGACTCCCGTAGGATATTCCGCATTGGTAGTCGCGCTTTGTTCAACGAGCCAGCGCGAATAGAGTTCCTGCACCCCGGCGGCGAAGACAAGACCTTTGCCCCAATCCCAGTCATAATCGACCCGCGCCTGAACGTTGTCCGTCTCGTTGCCAAGAAACATTTTCATGGCGTTGTCCACCGTGTAATGCGTTTTATCTTTCATCTCCGGCAAATAGCCAAATTTATCAATGAATTCCTTCGTATATGGCACGGTGAGGCCGTTCTCAATATTCGCGTCCAGATCGGTTCGGTTGAAACCCGCGCCGAGCCGGAAGTTGAGGATCATATCGTTGCGGGGGTTCCAGAGGAGGCCGGACGTAACAAACCCGATGGTGTTAATCCATTGCGCGGCAATATCCGTGTAGCCGTCCGCCCCGTAGGAATTGTTATACTCCTCGCCGCCGCCGTCACCGCCTAAGAAAGCGAAACCGTTCAGGAAAAGGTTGGGCGTAAACCGGTAATCGGCGGAAAACGCGCCGCTTACAATGTAGGGTGCGGTCGTAATGTAGTTTACCATGTTCAGCCGTTCGTTATCGATGAAGGTACTTAGGCCTTGCGCCGCCCACACGACCGGGGCCCAGTAGGTCGTCTTCATCATGAGCATGAACGCGCCCTTATCGTTAATCGGATGGGAAAGGTTGAGGTTTGCCGCGCTGGTTGAGATGCCGAGTTCCACCGTAGCCAATTCGGTGTCGCCCTTTTTGGACTTGACATCAAGGATGCCGGAGATGGTGTGTCCGTTGCGGGCGGAAAAGATGCCGTGAGACAGTTGGGCGCTTTCGATCATGCGCGGGTCAAAGATCGACACGGCGCCGCCTAAGTGGTAGGGGTTTTCCACATAGAAGCCGTCAAACACCGCGACAAAATCGCCGGGATCGCCGCCCCGAATCGAGGGCATCATGTTCATAGTTCCCGCATAGCCGACACCGGGAAGGAGCTTGATCGCGTTCATCACGTCCTCAATCGCGCCCATCTCGGCGGAACGCGCTAGCTCGCGGCCCGACAAGGCGACACTTCTCCCCGGTACCGTCTCGCTTGCCCGTGGCCGTGCCGCCTCGATCACCAGCTCGCTGCCTTCAATCACGCCGCCCAATGTGAGGGAAATCGTTACCTCCGCCGCGTCTCGAGGCAGCACCACCCGCCCCACCTCGTAACCCGGATAGGCGGCTCGCAACACGACCGGCACGTTATCGGGAACCGTTACCACCACTTCCCCGTCCGGCCCGCATTCCCAGTCTTTGCCGTCCTGAGTCCGCACGACCGCGCCCTCCAGCGGCATATCGAGGTCAACGTCGACCACCGTTACCCGGACATCCCGCGCAAACATTTGCGCCGGAAGGACAAGCGCAAAGACACACACCGCTACAAAACGGCGAAGATGCCGACATTGCCGGGTTGCTGGAGACATAGTAGTCGCGTTTTTCGCGCTCATCGCAGTATGGTGATGCTCTCGCGCCCCGGATAGAGAAGCCACATCGCGCCGGGGAACGGTGTCGTGTCGTCGGTGAGCAGCCGTGTTTCCGGCCCGGCCGGATACTCCGCGATAAGGCGGCTTTTGTAGGTCTCGTTCCGCGTGATGATGTACAACGTATAATAGATCGCCGGTTTCAGCGAAGCGTAATCGGGATCGTCCAGGTAAAGTTCGAGCGCCACGGTGTCGCCCCGCGTAAACGCCTCAATCTGCGCGGTAAGATACTTTGCGCGAAGCACGATACCCGGCGCGTTCCGGCTGGTCAGCAACACAAGCCGCGCCGCCTGAGCCGCCGTCTCCCATTCGCCAATTGCCATGAGGCACACCGTCATTTCGAGCAACGCCCGGTCGTCCCGTTCTCCGGGGACCGCCTCCGCCGCCTCCTTCCACGCCTCCGCCGCCCCCTCGTTATCCCCCGCCAAACGAAGCAACCCCGCCAGTTCGGCCAGCAAATCATGCTTTTGTTGGGGTCCGCTTTTCGGATCTGCGATCAACTCCCGCAACCGCGCCGTTTCCGTCTGAAAAGAGTACGGCTCTTGAGCCGCCGACTCCTGCCCCCTAACTACCGCACCCGGCATAAACGCGAGAAAAAACAGCGCGGCAACCAACCTGCCCATCCCTTATGCGCTTTCCCCGTCCCCTGCATCAAGCGTTTCCACATCAGGCTCTTCTACCGCCGGTTTTTTTGCCGCCTGATACTTGACCTTCCGCCCCTTTTTCAGCAGATTGGTCGCAAAAACGATGACCGTACAGACCACCCCCGCAAGAAATGCTCCCAGCGTCCACACAATAACGGACACCTGCATGTCCTGCGAGCCGAAACCGAGCCTCAGATCGAAGCGCGTCTCCCAGTTGAAACCGAGAAACAGCCCCAAACAAAGAACGACGACAAACAGCAACGCTAACAACACAATACGGCGCATACTCATACCCCACATTCAACGCCCCTTTGCGGGCGCGATTATTTTTTCTCTCTAACGTGGAGAAAGTTTCCCCAACACAGAAAACATATCACACTCAATCGTTTTTGAAAAGGAGGGGGTGCCCCTGTGGGGAATTGAAAATGGAAAGCGGATAATGGAAAATGACAGGAGTGAACCGTGCAGCCTCCAAAACGCGCTCATTATCCATTTTGAATTATCAATTTTCCATTCCCCCGAAGGGGGAAGCCCCCGCAACGCCTCGCATTGATCACGGGCTTCATCACGGGGAATCGCAGATGACACGGATTAAGAGAAGCCCGCCGTGAAAAATCAGCATATATCCGTGTCATCCACATCGCCATGTATGGCGCCATCTGTGGTTCCTGTAACTTTTTTCATCTTTTTTCACTTTTTTCACGTTTTTTTTAGGGTACCCCGCTTGCACATTTTTCGCGTAACCATTACAATGGTTCTCATGCTCTCGACAAGAACCGAAAAGACAGCATACGCCCTTCAGGGCTTCAGGGCTTCAGGGCTTCAGGGCTTCAGGGCTTCAGGGCTTCAGGGCTTCAGGGCTTCAGGGCTTCAGGGCT
>JAIRNN010000146.1 GCA_031257995.1 Spirochaetaceae bacterium
CCTCTGCTTTAAATTCCGTGGTGTATACCCGCCGTGCTTTGTCTTGCTTTCCCATCTTCTTCTCCTCACCTGTTATAATTCCCGCTTATCTTTGTGCCTGCCAGTTGGGGTAAGGTCCAGTGTGTCCCGTGGGTTGAGGGAGAGGCGGGGGCGGGAATCGGCGCGAACATAACAATAAGTTTTAAGACGCCAGTAAGAACAATCGCGTTGCTTAACGGGTATGTGGACATCGCAAAGAGATATTTGTACCGGCAGAATAACAGGGTGGCGGTTCTCAAAGTTGTTGATCTGGACAATAACAAAGAATACGAAATGAAATTTGAAGATATGGTATATTACAATTCGCTGCAGTTTGACGGCGAGACCTGCAATATTAAATTGATTATTATGTCGGCTTATCCCGGGACAAAATACGATGATACTTGTATAACCCAGATGATATATCATTCACGGGGAGGTTATTCATCGGAAGGATATTTTGAAGATGTGCTGCGAGAGTATAAAAAACTTGATCCGTAACTATTCAACCGGCCTTCTTGAACTGCGTCTTGGCGGGGAAGGCGGCGCGAGCATGAACATCGGGACGGGCGGGGTAAACGCGAGTATCCAGAATCTTGTGGCGGCGGGCCGGGGGCTGGCGGCGTATATTGATGTGAACGGGAAAATACTGGGCAGCGAACAGGACGCGGCGAGAGAATTCGCCAGCCAGATGAGGACGTGGTATTCCGGGTCCGAAACGGAGCAAAAAGCCTTTAACGATGTGATAAACAACAGGTACCTGCTGGTGAAAGGGGGAGAAGCGGACTACGATGACGGGACGGGGGGCCGGGCGTTTGCGAAGACGGTGAACAACGGGGACGGGACGCGGACGATGTATATAGGGACGGCGGCGCTGGAGGAGGGGAGCCGGTTTGGGCTGAACGTGGTGTTTGGGCACGAGGCGTACCGGAACGGGGTGGACGACGGGGAAGAAGGGCAGCGGCTGGAGACGGAGCGTGCGGTGGAAGGGCACATAAACACGGCGGCCGCGCTGATGGCCGGGTACGGCGCCGGGTCTGTGGGAGGGGGGATTTGCGTATGAGGCGCTGGAGTACGGCACGGCGAGGGCGAACAACGACACGGGGAAGATGCGCGGGGTGCTGGACGGGTATGATTCGAGCGCGGATTACTGGAGGCTGATGGAAGACGGGAGTCTTGCGTATGACGGCGACGGGTGTCTGAGAGACGAAAACGGCCTGTATATAAACAAAGACGGCAGCAGGACCGCGCAAAAAAGGAACGACACGGTCGGGGCGGAAACCATAGAAGCCGGGCTGATAAATATACTTGCGCTTGACCCGGCAAAAAAGGAAGATGTCGCGAAGGTGCAGGATATGATGCTCTTGGCCGGCATGAAATACCGGGTAAAGGAAGGGATGGATCCCAATGACCGGGAGGCGTGGTACTGGGACGGGTCGGTCGCGGAGGGAAATTCCAAAATAACGATAGGCCAAGAATGGCTGGCTCCTATGGGGATGGTGCATCTCCCGGCGGAGAGGTATACTGCTGTGGAAAAAGCCCTTGCCGCGTATGTTTCAAAAACGGCCGCAGCGCAAACAACGCCGACAGATGTTCAACGGGGCTATCCTACACCTGATGAAATAGCCGGAGGAATGAAAGCAAAACCGGGAGAATCTCCAGATACTACATGGTGTAACAGGGCATCTTACCGGACAGACGCGGCATTGTTAGGCACCGAAATGGCTAATACAATAGTGACCAAAGAAGGCATTGGTTACACAAACGCCAATGCTATGGGGAAACTTCTTGCTGAAAAATACACAAGCGTTCCAGGATGGACGGTGCAGGATGCCGCAAACCGCAGCGCGGTAGGGAAAGTGTCGTATATTAATCCTATTCCTGGCGAATCAGGACATATTGCAACGGTTATTGCCAATTACGGAACCTATATTCCGGCACTTGGTCCGCGTACCGCGCAGGCAGGATCGACAAATGGTGAAATGTGGGCTGAAAAGGGGTTTGGGACAACATTGAGTTCATCGAATTATTATATTTTGTCTCACCAAATTCTCCAGAAGGCCAATATAACACGGCGTATAACGTATCCGTGATGGGGATATGTGAATGCTCAAAGGTAGAGACATAAGGCTGTTTCAAAGCTCAGTCGGTTTTGAAACAGCTTTTTGGAAAGCTTAAATAAATCTGGGTTTCCCGCTAAATTTAAAGAGGAGTTTTATTATGAGAAGAAAAATCGTTGTTTTGGCGATGTTGTTGTATTTTGTATGCGCTGTTCAGAGTGTGACGGCTCAGGAAGATCCGGTTACCGAACCGGATAAGGTTGCTTCGGAATATTTACACTATTTCTCAAATCTTGGGTTTTCAACTTGTGACATTATCATGTATAACGGATATTGGGATTTGTATGAGGCAATCCGGGTATTTCATGAACTGGATATTGCGGTTTTGGACAAAAAAAAGCTGCGGCTGTTACGGAACGCGATATACGCGAGGCATGGACTGATATTTAAATCGGAGGATTTACGGCTCTGGTTTTCGCAATTTCCGTGGTATAAGCCGCAGTATACCGATGTTGAGGACAAACTTACCATGTATGACAAAATAAATATCAAAAGGATACAAGCCTATGAGAATCCGGCGCCAAACAAAAAAGTGACGGCGGCTGATTTAATCGGGGAATGGGAAGGCACTTTTCCCATTGCTGCCGGTTCTGTAAACAGGGTAATTATTTATGCTGGCGGCGGAATAGAATTTGAATACAACATAATGGCTCAAAAAATAACGGGAATGACCAAAGGGACATACCGCATAGAGGATGGTTCTTTGGTTGTAATGATCACGGAGCAAAGACTGGAGTTGGGGGATATTTTGCTGAAGGATGGGGGGCTATGATGGGCGGCATTGGAGGCGATACAATGGCATGTACTCTGATTTATGACAAGCCGGTTCGGGCGGTGTTTCCGGTCGGCGAGATGGAAGAAGCGTTTTACGAATGGACAATAAAAAACTTCCTGCTTGGAACAAGCCGGAAGTTTAAGTTTAAGTAACGCGAGCAAGTGAAAAATAATGGCGGTGTTTTTGGCCGCGTTATGCGGGTCCTCGGTACGGGATGGGGGCGTTGCGGGGGCCGGGCCCCCGCGGAGGGGGTAGCGTAAGACCAAACGGAGGGAGGTGTGGACGCGCCTTTAGCGCGGACACATCGACCGGAGAGCGGGCTGGAGCGAGGGGGAGACTTCCCCCGCCTGACCTTATATTTTCTTGGCGGAAGCACTGTATTCACTCCCCGCCAGACTCCGCTTTTTCCACTTCTGCCGCGCAGAGTTCCCGAATGATCGTTGCCGCCTTGCCGTTATCCGCATTCTTCAGCCGGATCCGGTGCGCCAGAACGGGCGCCGCCGTTTCGAGTACGTCTTCCGCCGAAACAAAGTCGCGGCCCTTGACAAAAGCGTGAGCGCGGGCGGCTGCAAGAAAGTGGAGGCTTGCGCGGGGAGACGCGCCCAGAGAAAGCGCCGGATATGCCCGTGTCGCGCGTACCGTCCCGGCAACCGCCATCTTCAGCGCGGGATGACAGAAAAGCGCGTCGCACGACTCTTGCGCCGCCCGCAACGCCGTCGCGTCAATCACTGGCTCCAACATGCGCAGATTGTGTTCCGAGGAAGGCTCGTCAAGCAACGCAAGCTCCGTCTCCCGGTCGGGATACCCAATGGAAAGCCGCATAAGAAACCGGTCCAACTGCGCCGTCGGCAGCGGAAACGTCCCTTCACTCTCAATCGGATTCTCCGTCGCGATGACAAAAAACGGCTCCGGCGGATAGTGAGACGAGTTGCCGATCGTAACCTGCCCTTCCGCCATCACCTCAAGCAACGCGGACTGTACCTTAGGCGTCGTCCGGTTGATCTCGTCCGCGAGCACGATGTTGGACAGAACCGGTCCCGGCATAAACCGAAACGCCCTCTCCTCCGGGTCCCACACATCCACCCCCGTAATGTCGTAAGGCAGCAGATCCGGCGTAAACTGAATCCGCTTGAAACTCAGCGCCGCGCCGCTCTCCCCCGCAATGAGCCGCGCAAACGCCTTCGCCGCCGTCGTCTTTCCCAGCCCCGGATTGTCCTCAATGAGCACGTGCCCCCGCGCCAGCACCGCCGCCGTCAGCATCTCCAGAAACCCCCGTTTCCCGTGAATTACCCGCTCCGCCCCCGCGACCAGCCGCCCCGCCGCGCTCATACCGTCCGTCATACTCTCCCGTCCTTACGCACGAATACTGCCATTTTTTATAATCATTGGTTAGAGAGGGGGAAGGCTTCCCCTCGCTCCAGCCATCGCAAAAGTGCAAGCCCAGTCGGGCTTGCACTTTTGCGCCGTCTTACGCTACCCCCTCTCCAAAGGACGTAGTCCCGGGCTCCGCCCCTAAAACCCCATCCACCCCTCTGGGAAATTGGAAATAGAAAGTGGATAATGGAAAATAACAGAAATGAACCGTACAATCTCCAAAATCTTCATTATCCATTTTCAATTATCCATTATCAATTCCCCCGAAGGGGGGAAGGCGCGGCGCAGCCGCATTTATTTGAATAGCGTTTCCTTTCTCCAGCCGCTTGGATTTCCCGGCCCAACCCACCGGTTGAGCGCAAAACTCCCGGCAAGACTCAAACTGATAAACTTTTTAGCCAAAACAACAGCGTCATACACCGAAAGCCCCCGCGCAAGACCGGCCGCTATTGCCGCCGAGGTGGTACAACCCGCCCCATGTGTCCAATTCGTCTTTATCAGCGGCGCCTCCAGTGTTTCAAACGTTTTCCCGTCGTACAAAATATCGACGGCCTTCACTGCGCCGGGCAGTTTTGCGCCGCCTTTGACAAACACGTGCGCCGTCCCCTTGTCAGAAATAATACGCGCCGCTTCTTTCATCCGTTCGATAGTCGTGATGTCCTTTATCCCGGAAAGCTGCCCCGCCTCAAAGAGATTCGGCGTCGCCACCAGCGCGAGCGGAAGCAGTTTTCCCGCAACCGCCGCATTCAGTTCGGGATTAAGCGCCTCGTCGTTTCCCTTGCACACCATCACCGGGTCAAGCACGTAGTTTTTTATCTGATGAGCCGTTATATATTCGCGGGTCAACTCCACCGCATAAAACGTCCCCAGCATGCCGGATTTTACCGCAGTAACCCCCACTCCCTTAAAAATGGTCTCCATTTGCGCCTTCAGTGTCTTTTCATCCACCGGAAACACGCCATGCGCCCAATTTTTGTCGGGATCCATCGTCGCAATAAGCGTCACCGCCGCCATCCCGTAGAGGCCGTATTCTTCAAATGTTTTCAGATCCGCCTCAAGTCCGGCCCCCCCTGAAGCGTCCGAACCGGCAACCGTTACGATTCTAACCATGTCTTTCTCCTTGTACGAAAGAATATATTACCGCCTTTATAGGATATATCGAACCTTTTGTCAATGGAGGCCGGAATAACAGTGGCCGGAAACGCGGGCTGGATCACGGGGAACCACGGATACTTTATGATATTTTGTAAAAGGGGTAACTTATATCCAACGGGATACAGGGGCCGGAACCGATTGTTCCGTGCAGGGAGGGAACGGCCGGGAAAACCCCCGGCAGACCCCGCCACAGATACTAATCACCACGGCGGTCGAAGAAAAAAGTGAGGAGCGGCGTTTCGGCGCCGCTGCCTCGAATAGGATCTTGGTTTACCCCGAGTAGAGACTTGTTACTCTATACGAAGGAGAAGGGAATGGCAAGAAGGTCTGTGGGAATCGATTTGGCGAAGCGGACGATAGAAGCGCGCGTTCTGGAGGGAGGGAATATTGAGCGGCACGGGCTGACAACGAATGAGAAAGCCGGAAGATTTTAGTGTCGCTGTTGCGGAAGACGGATGCAGTGGGCTATGAAGCCTGCCGTTACGGTAAGCGGGCCGTAAGGTAACGGCGTTAAACCCCGGGGCTTTACGGATTATCTGGAAGACACGCTGAAGACAGCGAAGTACCTGCAGGGTATGCCGGAGGAGCAGTGTGGCGCGCCGCTTCCGGACGAGGAAGAGGAGGCGTTTCGTCCGGACATGCCGGTGAAGGAGTTTCTGAAGAAGGAGCGGGCGGCGGGGCAGGTTTTTTAAGCCGATAGTCTGTCTGTTTACAGAACGGATATAATTAACCGCTAAGATACTATGATTTAAATTATCGGAAACAAGTGATATTCTGGTTCGGAGGAAATCTGGAAAACCGGAGGAACCTCGTCGCTAAAGTTAATCTTGCTCCGGCCGCCGTAAAACAAAGTGCCGCCGCCAGGGGCGAGTCCGGCGGGACGGTTTGAGAATGCGGCGTGGGCGAGCAGCCGGCTGGTACCGGGGGTGTATATGTCCGGGGATATGGCCCGGTACGGGAGGATCACGAAGCGGGGAAACGGGTACTTGAGGGCACTGCCCGCACGGGGAGCGTGGGGAATAACGAGGTCCAAAAACGGCGGGGCATTGAGCGCGTAACCGGGCCGGGAGTTGTCAGGGGAAAGGCGGATTACAAAATCTGCCGGTTCTCCTTGACATAAAACATAGGAGGCGCGCGAAGACGAATAAGGCGGTTAAATTCTTTGAAAGTTGGCAGAAAGAGAGATTGACAGTGGAACGTATATCTACCGGTCAAAGCCTTTGTCAAAGTGCTCTCATCTTGGGCGGCGGGAAGGGTAGCCGTATCGGATACGACAAAAAAGTCCTCGCAATTCACGGCGTTTCGGTGCTTGACGACCTCATCGCCACACTGTCGCCGTTGTTTCCGCAAGTGCTACTCTCGTCAAACAGTGCCGTAGACGACCGCCGCATGACCGTGGTTCCGGACATACTCGGTGAGGGGCCGCTTGCCGGGCTTTATGCCGGGCTGTGCGCCTGTTCGGGCGACTATCTTTTCGTATGCGCGTGCGATATGCCCTTTGTCAACGTGGAGTTCATCCGGTATATGGCCGCCTTAATCGCGAAAGACATTGCCCGCGCCGAACCGAAAGACATCTATATCTACCGCGCCGAACCCCAACCGGATCTGAAAAGCTCGGGCTACGAGCCCTTCAACGCCTTTTACCGCAAGACCCTCGTCCGCCCCGCAAAATTTGCGCTGGAAAATCGGGTCTATAAACTGGTCTCATTCATCGAAAGCGCGTCCCTCCACCTCTTAGGCGACCAAGACATCGCCCAATTCGGCGGGAAAACACTGTTTTGGAACATAAACACTGCGGAAGACCTGCGCCGCGCCGAACAATTGCGACCCTAGACGGAATCGAACCGCCAACCCTCGCCTTAGAAGGGCGATGCTCTATCCGATTGAGCTATAGGGCCCTGCTTCTTACTATACACGAGAAGCGCAATACCGGCAAGACTCATCACAGGTTTCATTATAGGCTTCGTCACGATTAACGGTGGGGGGAAGTCTCCCCCTCGCTCCAGACACACACTCCGGTCGAAAGGCCTGAGCCTAAAGGCGTGCCCGCACCTCTCTCCGTTTGGTCTTCCGCTACCCCCTCTGCGGGGACAAAATCATACGGTGTATGGTTTTGTGGGCGCACCCCAAACGTCCACAGACGGACGCAAAATAGAGTGCGCCCCGGACGGAAGTCCAAAACAGGATGTTGAGGGCTGTAGGGTTCCCGCCCCCGAAGGTGTCATGGACACCCCGCCCCCGGCATAAGGGATAAGGCAACAGATTACCCGCAAGTTCGATCGGCTATCAAACCAGCATTCTTCATTTTCCGTTATCCACTTTCCATGTTCAATTCCCCCGAAGGGGGAACCGCCCACAGACAGCGACCATCTGGTCTCAATACGCTACCCTCGTAAATGGTTGTGGGCTAGACCTGTTCGCGGCTGTTTCAAACTAAGATTTTCTGTTAGACTATGGTTATGGATTTTGGAACATTGCTCATTCACAACGGGCATGATTATGAGGAGACGACGGGAGCTATCGGGGTTCCGGTCATTCAGACTTCGACCTTTGCTCAGACCGACATAGACGCTCACCAGGAATACGACTACGCCCGTTCCGGCAACCCGACGCGGAAGGCGCTTGAGGACATCATCGCCCAGCTTGAGGGAGGCGCGCGCGGCTTCGCGTTCGGTTCCGGAATGGCGGCGACCTCCTCCGTTCTCGGTATCTTTGCCGCAGGAGACCACGTTATCGTGTGTGAGGACATTTACGGCGGTACGTGGCGTATCCTCAACACGTTCTACCGGCGTTTCGGCTTGGAGGCGACGCTCGTCGATACGACAAACCTTGACAACATCAGGAAAGCGGTCAAGCCGAACACGAAGGCGCTTTTTCTCGAATCGCCGTCAAACCCGCTGCTCAAGATCACCGACCTCCGCGCCGCCTCTGCGATTGCCAAAGAACACGGCCTTATCACCATCGTTGACAACACCTTTGCAACCCCGTATCTCCAGCGGCCTCTGGAACTCGGCGCGGACATCGTTGTCCATTCGGCCACCAAGTTTTTGGGCGGCCACAGCGACGTGATCCTCGGTCTCGCCGTTACCGCGACAGATGCCTTGGGCCGCCGGGTTTATGCCGTCCAAAACGGTTTCGGCGCGGTGCCCGCCCCGTGGGACATCTGGCTTACCATCCGGGGTATCAAGACGCTGAAAGTCCGTCTCGATGCCGAACAGGAGACCGCCGGAAAAATCGCCCGATGGCTTTCCACCCACCCCAACGTGGCTGCCGTCTCCTATCCGGGCTTGGAAACCCACCATGGAGCGGCGATTCACGCCCGGCAATCATACGGCGGCGGGGCGGTACTGTCGTTTAAGACTAAGACGACCGCCGTTGCGCGTCAATTCCTCTCCAAAACAAAACTGGCCGCCCCCGCCGTGAGTTTGGGCGGTGTCGAGACCATCGCGTCCTACCCGGTTACGATGAGCCACGCCGCGATGCCCCTGGCAGAACGCGAACAGCGCGGCATCACGGACACCCTCATCCGCATCTCGTGCGGCCTCGAAACAGCAGAAGACCTGATCGCGGACTTTGACGAGGCGCTGAGATAGGTTTCAAGGTGCAGGACAAGAAAACCCTTGAAAGGGGGAAGTCTCCCCCTCGCTCCGGCCCGCTCTCCGGTCGATACGTCCACGCCTAAAGGCGCGTTCGCACCTCCCTCCGTTTGGTCCTCCGCTACCCCCTCTGCGGGAGCGCGGCCCCCGCAACGCCCCGCATTAACCACAGGGCTTAATCACGAGGAACCACGGATTACACGGATTGGACTGGCCCCCGTCAGGCGGACAACAGGCTAAGCCACTTTTTTCAAAGTTACCATTACCCGCGCCAGACAGTCAGGCGCCAAATGGCGGCGTATCCGGTTGCGGTATGCCCCGATGTACTGAA
>JAIRNN010000166.1 GCA_031257995.1 Spirochaetaceae bacterium
TAGAAAAAGACTGGGCAAATATGAAGCGTACTTTGCGTGACACCGCTGCTTTTTGCGATTTACTTCAGACTGCAATTTACAATTATTGGTGTTAGGTCTATTTAAGTGAAACTACTATACCGGGGGCGATGGCCTACACCTTGACGTGGGCCAGCCTGAGGTCACCCGGAATGACGATAACGACCCGGTTTTCGTCCAAAAACGCTTCCAAACCCACGTCTCCGCCCGGCTAACAGCCCACTTTACGGCCCAAAGGAGGTTACAGCATTCCTCAAGCATCCCATCAAAAGGTGGCCGCAGGAGAACTCTGCCCGCACCACAACGTTAGGTTGTGAAATCGGAATTGCCGCCGTTCCGCTAAATCCGCAGCCGCACCCCCGCCGAGAGCGAGAACCGCTGTCCCATCGCCTCCGGGCCGAGTTCTCCCAGTATGTCGCTATCGGCGAGGTCGAGGGGGACTTGGGCGGAGACGGTCAGGGTAAAGCCCTGCATGAGGTCGTGGGAAAAGACGAGCGAGGGGAGGAGGGAGCGGTCGTCAAGGGACCAGAGGCCCTGTACCGTGATGTTGGTCAAATCGGAGAGCGTGTAGAGGAAGGTCGCGGCGAGGAGGCTGCGGGTGGTGAACATTCCCCCGGCGGTCCGGTGGGACGCGCTATTTTTTCCATTATAGAGGTATTCGGCCAGCACGTAGAGTTTGCCGAAGGTGTAGTCCGCGCCCGCGCTGAGGGCGAGGCCCTCGTGGTCGAACGTTCCCACCGGGTCGTAGCGGTAGAGGGTATCGGCGAGGAGGCCGATTTCCGCTTCCAGTTTGAGCGAACCGCCGAAGTAATGAACGCCCTCATCGTACAGACCGGAACCGGCGGCGGTTTGAAAGGCGTAGAGGGCCTGAAAACTGGCGGCGGAAAAGTGGCTCTCGAAGGCCGCGCCGAAATGGTGGTCCTCCCAGCCGCTGGGCAACACGCCGGGCGGGAACACGGCGAATTCGGTGAGCTTTACGTTATCATGGGGATACTGGGTGAAGGCCGCGCCGATGATACCTCGCGGGCGGGCATCCAGCACGGCGGGGTTTTTCTTGATCAAAAAGTCTGACGGCGCGAACACCTGTCCGTAGCCGAAATGCAGGGGCATCAGTCCCGCGTCGAGGCCCCATGTGTCCTCGGCCCAGCGGAGGTAGAGCCGTTCCGTTTCAAACAACGCGACCTGGCCGTCCGCCACCGGCGCGAACATTCCGGAGGCGGCCTGTACGTTGAAGGCCGTGTAAAACGTGACGGTGTCCTTCACCCGTTCCTGCAAGCGCAGGGCAGCGTATACGTCAAAGCCTGAAAGCGCCTCGCCGGTATCCGTCATGCCGCCGCCGGTCTTGACATCAAGCAACCCGGAGAAAGAAGGCCCGTCCGCCGCATCAAGCGGCAGATTGACGCACAAAAACAAGGCGGCGCACATCCACATTGCGGCTTGTGCCGGGATCAGGCCGGGGGCGTTACGGGGGCCTGCCCCCGTAGAGGGGGTAGTGGAAGACCGCGCGAAGGGCCAACGGCCCGTAGCACGGGCTGGAACGAGGGGGAGACTTCCCCCTTTTGTATTCGTATTCATACACAGCCCTCCCGTCAACGTTCCAGATTTCTGGTCGTGAAGACCGAATCGGCGATGGGGCGGTCGAGGGTGATGTTGCTCATGATCATCGTGGTCTTGCTGCCTTTTCGCATGAGATCGCGGATCTCCATCTCCACGGGGAAGCGGCGGGCGCCGATGACTTCGACGCGGATCAGCGTGTATTCTTTGAGTTTGACCCCGGACAACGCAAAGAGTTCGTAACGGACGAGGTCGCCCGAGGTTTTCTCTATCCAGAGCTTCTGTTTGGGGTAACTCTCCGTGCGGCTTTTCGCGGTGAGGTCGAGCACCCAGCAGTCTTTGCCGTTCACAACGGCGCTCTCCGCCAAGACCGGCGTGTAGCGCGCGGAAAGGGTCTCGTTTTCGATGGTGTCCTCGTAGGAGAGGTCGGAGCCCATCATCGATTCTTTGAGCATGTGCCCGGAAATGAGCATCACCTCCTCGGTGTCCGGCGAATACACGTAAAGCCGCCGGTCTTTTTTCAGATACTTCGTCCCCGCGTCCTCACGGTTGGTAAACTCGATGAACGAATCGCTGTTCCCCCGCGCCCACGCCCTCATCGTCTTCTCAAAACGCTTGCCGTTGTAGTCGATGATCATCCGCCCGTCATAGACAATCGTCCCGTAAATCTCGTTGCCGTCCACCCGCGCAAGCAACTCCATCGCCGTTGGCGCCGCCGTCTGCCCGAACACACCCGCCACGCCCCAAACAAACGCCGTTACGAATACAATCCTTTTCATACTATCCTCCAAAAATATATTTTTCTGTCCTCTACAATGCGGAACAAGGTGAAGGGGGGAAGCCTCCCCCCTGCCTCCAGCCTACGCTTGCTTTGCAAGCGCGTCTTCCGGCACCCCCCTCAGCGGGGGACACCCCCGCAACACCCCCTCCTCCGGCCCCGCGGGGGCTTCCCTTGGACACGGCGTGTTGGGAATAAGCGGCGTAGTCCCCTTTTGGGGGACAGGCCCCTCACACGGCATTCACGCTTTGACCTATTGTGCTATTCATATAGGACAATTTTAAGACAAGCCGAAAATTTTGTCAAGCGGTTTCTGTATTTTTTTCGCGTTTTTTGACAGAAAATAGTAATTCTATGCAGGATAAAGGTAATAGATTACCGGGGAACCGTCGATGAATGCGGGCGGGATGTGTCCAAGGGCCGGTAAAATGTGCGGGATAGAGAAAACCACTTACGCGGTTATCAGAAAGTGGGAATGATCCCCAGTAACGCTGAGGCGCGTAGCGGAACATGAGCCGTTGCGGAGACCGAGGGGGACCCTGGCGAGGAAGCGTGCCTGTTATGCAATGTTGGGCATACTTTATATCCTTTTTACCATTTTCCTTATTCTTGAATTTTGTATTATTATGTTTATTATTCCTTCAACAATTCCAAATAAACCACCAATGTAACTAAAATTATGCATATTTGCTACAATACAAAATTTTATTTTATCCTCTACACCATTTGGAATATTAAATTCAGATAGATTATTTATATTGTATTTTAGCAAACCATATATTAATGCGGTAATACCTATTAACAATGCCGTTGCTGTTATATAAACAAAAGTCCATACCAACACACGAAAATAATTTTTCCAATTTGGTATTATTAATCCTATAGGTATTATTATGATTCCGATCACTAAGAACTTATCCGGGAATAAGTCCGGGATGAACCGGGATAAGATTTCGCCAAATAATAACCGCGCAGGCGAACTCCACCAGAGCCTGATAGTTCCGCGCTTTCTTCTCATACCTCA
>JAIRNN010000257.1 GCA_031257995.1 Spirochaetaceae bacterium
TCCAGTCCTACATAGTATTCTTTCATCTGTGCCTCCTGTGTTAAATGTGGTAATTCTACCACAAGTAGTAAACCCACGGCTTTTAACCGGGGGAGCACTTCATATTGTCTGCGGGACGCTACCGCCCCCGTAACGCCCCCGGCGCAATGTTTGGGCTTGACCCTATGCCGGTTTTGAAACAGATTCATTTGGCAAGCAACGTTTTTCACCCGTGACCTTTGAAACAACAACCTTTAAAAAACACGGTTTTGCAAAGCTTTAGCGAAGGGTTTTTAAGCCCTTGAAACTGCAAAGCCTAACGCTCGCGTTAGACGCGCCCTTGTCCCAGCCCGTCAAAACGTACTCTTGTTTTGAAACAGGCTCATATATTTCCAAAGAAATCTCGTAACTATTCGGTCGATCAATGAAACCCAAGGAATTAACCACGGAAGGCACGGAATCACGAGGAATTTTACTCTGTAATCCTGCGTTTCCGCGTCTTGTCCGCGTTTTCCGTGGTTTTTATTCCTGATTTTCCATGCGACTGAATAGTTACCTATTTTTTAAAATTCATTCTATTTCGGTCATATCTGGTAATACGCCAGTATATTTATTGCCCTCAGATAAAAAACCTTGTATCCAAGACAAAATAAATCTTTGAATTATTTGATGAAATTTTATACGGTTGATCTTCTGCCGATCCTTCGGTATTTACGTTTGTTTGCATTATTTCGTTTGTATATTAGACTCGTTCAACAACCCGGTTGGTTGTCTCACAAGTCTCGTGGTTTTTCAGGCTAAAGTCGGACTAAAGCCTTACAAACCGCATTTTTTATCGGAAGTTGTTTAGAAACTTGAGGTTTCTAAACAACTCTATTCCTATTTTACTTCTATGTACTTTTCAAATAGTTCTGTTTTCTTTACAGATATGGTACCCGTTAATTTGTTTTCATTAAATTCTTCCAGAAACCCAAAATATTTTAAAAATCTATCAAATGTTCTTAAACTATAAGCATGATGTTTTTCTGTGTTTATTCCTATATATTCTTTAAAAAATGCTCTAAAATATTTATTCGCATAAAATTCAGCGTTTCTTTTTTCATTTCCGTATCTGCTTAACAGATAAATTGAAAAATATGCCCCAAATTGTCCTATCTTTTCATCTTCATAGCGATCATAATACGGCCAATTGAATTTTGAGACGAATACCGATAATATTACAGAAAACAAATTCCCCGTTTTTAACGCTAATTCTCCCCGTTTTATTAAACTTATTGTGTTCTTTTTCTTTTTTATTAGTCCAGCCAATTGACACAAAATATTTGTCAATTCTATTGTCATTACATCGGTTTCTTTAGTTATTTTTCTTAGCCCTAATTCAATCATCATATCCGGAAGATATCTTTTCGAGTATACTTCTTTTACAATAGCCGGCGGGAGATTACCGGCTTTCGTTAATTTTATTCCTTCATTTTCTCTTACTATGTTTAAATAATACTTTACCTGTTTTATAATGGGAATATCTTCTCCTTTGTCATCTTTTATTTTTATCATATTTTCGTTACAATTAAAATATAACAACCCTCTCATTTGCTCTGGGGACAAGCCGTCAAAATCACTCCTGCCCATATTATTATATTTATAGGTTAATTCTTGTAATTTTATGTTAATTACATCAAGAGGAGAATCTTTATATTTTTCCAGGATACCTTCGATCTCTTTCCTATATCTATCTTCCATATTTTGAGAATATCACATGTTTATAGTTTTGTCAACTATGTTTGGAATGTATTGCGCCTAACGTTCCGGCCGTTTATGACGTTTGAAGGCGGATAATGGCTTTAATCACAGGCTTAGGAAGTGTAAGATAATAACATTGACAAATAGTTAAATCCATGATACAATACCGATATGGATTTAGGAATACAAGAACTGACAGGCACAATGCTGCCAATATTAAACGAACGGCAGCGCCGGATTTTTCTTGCGAAACAAGCGGCCATACCCGGTTATGGGGGAATAACAGAAGCAAGCGGTTACACCGGCATCTCCCGGCAGACTATTGCAAACGGCATAAAAGAACTGAACGAAGACGCGGACAATTTTACTGGCGCGAACAGGAGCAGAAGGCCGGGCGGCGGCGGGAAGAATATCAGGGAGCATTACCCTGAAATTGTACAAACAATAACCGGGTTAATAGAAGGGCGCACGAAAGGCAGCCCTGAAAAATCTTTGCTGCGGACCAGTAAAAGCATCCGCAAGATAAAGGTCGCGCCGGAGGCCCGGGGGATAAAGGCAAGTCATACACGTACAGGGAGGATATTAAAAGAAGCGGGATACAGTTTACAGGCCGGCCGGAAGGAACCGGCAAAAAACTCATGCCATGCTGACCGGGACACCCAGTTTGAATATATAAACCGAAGGACAAAAAGAGCCGTGAAGGGCGGGAAGGCGGTATTGTCAACAGACGCGAAATGGCAAAGACACGCTCAATGTTTCACGGGCGGCATTGGGTACCCCGCAGAGGGGGTAGCGTAAAACGGCTCAAAACCGCCTAAGCACTTTGCGCGGCGCGGTTTTGAGCCGGCTGGAGCGAGGGGAAGACTTTCCCCACTCATTATCCATTTTCAATTCCCCATAGGGGCAACTACTGGAGTATCTGTTCGTCAACCGGTTTACCGCCGGGAACCATTGGCAGCACCATCTCGTCTTGGTCGATGCGCGCGGCGATCAACGCGCTGTTGCCGTTCTTGAGCGCGGCGAGGGCGTTGTGCAGGGCGGCGGAAAACGAGGCTTCATCGGTTGCGGGAAAGGCGGCTAGGCCGTAACTCTCAGCCAGTTTCACGAAGTCGGGCGGGCCGCCAAGAACCGTCTGCGAAAAGCGTTTTTCATAGAACAGCGTCTGCCACTGGCGAACCATGCCGAGGACGTGATTGTCGCAGACAACGATGAGCACGGGGAGGCGGTAGTTGACCAGCGTCGCCATCTCGGCACAGTTCATACGAAACGAGCCGTCCCCGGTGAAGAGGACAACCGCCCGCCCCGGATTTCCCACAGCCGCGCCAACCGCCGCGCCGAGGCCGAAGCCCATCGTGCCCAGCCCGCCCGACGTGAAAAAAGACCGGGGCTCCTCAAATGGGTAGAACTGGGCCACCCACATCTGATGTTGCCCGACATCGGTCGCAACGAGGGGCTCCTGGTCGGGAAACGCCTTCTTCAATTCGCGCGCGGTTTCTTCTATTATAAAGCGCGGATGCAGCGCGGTCTTCCGGTGATGGGCGTGGGGAACATGGCTCTTCCACTTTGCGATGTCGTCGCCCCAGAGGGTCGGCTTGCCCCTCTGAATTTTCTTCAGTACGAGGCCGAGGGTCTCTTTGATGTCGCCCGTCACATGAAACAAGGTCGCGATGTTCTTGTTGATCTCCGCCGGGTCAATGTCAAACTGGAGAACGGCGGCATTCTTGGCAAAGCGGTCGGCCCGGCTCGTTACACGGTCGGAAAAACGCGCCCCGATCGTTACCACAAGGTCGGCCTTCTGGACGGCCTTGTTCGACGCGACCGTCCCGTGCATCCCGATCATCCCCGTGTTAAGCGGATGCTCGCGGGGGAAAGACCCAATAGCCATGAGGCTTTGCGCGACCGGGGCCTGCAGTTTTTCGGCAAGCGCCTTGAGTTCCCCGTATGCGCCGGAGATGACAACGCCGCCTCCCGCGTAGATCATCGGGCGGTCCGCCTCGTAGAGCATGACCGCAGCCTTCTCGATATCCGCATTGGTAAACATCCGCCGCCGTGTCCGCCCGGCAAGACGCGCCGCCCGCTCCGAAAGAACCGCGTCCGCTGCCCCGCCGTCAACCGCATCGACGGCAATCCCCATCCGGCCCAAACGTGTTTGTGGCGGCCATTCCGCCATATTCACCGTAACGTCTTTAGGAATGTCGATGAGAACGGGCCCCGGACGGCCATGCTGGGCGACAATAAACGCCTCGCGCACCACTTCCGCCAGCTCGCCCGCATCTTTCACCAGCCAATTGTGCTTCACAATCGGCATCGTGATCCCCACAATATCCACTTCCTGAAAACTGTCCTTGCCCAGCAACCCGGTAGCCACATTGCCCGTAATCGCGACAACAGGCACCGAGTCCATATATGCGGTCGCAATCCCCGTTACCAGATTAGTCGCGCCGGGCCCGCTCGTAGCAATGCATACCCCCGTCTTCCCCGTAGAACGGGCATACCCGTCGGCAGCGTGCGCGGCATGTTGCTCATGACTCGTCAGCACATGACGGATCCGCCCACTATGTTTGAAAAGCTCGTCGTAAATGTTCAGCACCTGTCCCCCCGGATACCCAAAAATCGTATCCACCCCCTGTTCAACAAGCGCCTCAATCAGAATCCTTGCCCCTGTATACTGCATACTCTATACTTTACCCTATGTTGGGTTTTTGGAGCCAAGTCATCATGCCGCGCAGTTCTTTGCCGACCTTCTCGATGGGATGAGCCGCCTCAATCGCGCGGAGGCGGTTGAAGTTCGGGCGGTTCACCTGGTTTTCCAATATCCATTCGCGGGCAAACTTGCCGGTCTGAATGTCCTTGAGCACTTGGCGCATCGTGTCCTTGGTCTCTTTCGTGATGATTTTGGGCCCGGTGGTATAGTCGCCGTACTCGGCAGTGTCTGAAATCGAGTAGCGCATAAAGGAGAGCCCGCCCCGGTTCACCAGATCGATGATGAGTTTCATCTCGTGCATGACCTCGAAATAAGCGCTCTCTGGCTGGTAACCCGCCTCGGTCAGCACCTCGAAGCCGCACTTCATCAACGCCGAGACTCCGCCGCAGAGCACGGCCTGCTCGCCGAAGAGATCGGTCTCGGTTTCTTCCTTAAACGTGGTCTCCAGCACCCCGGCCCGCGCCCCGCCAATCGCCGCGGCGTAGGCAAGCCCCAGCCGTTTCGCGTCGCCAGAAGCGTCCTGATGAACTGCGATCAGACACGGAACCCCCGCCCCCGCCTGATACTGCTCGCGCACCGTGTGACCGGGACCTTTGGGTGCGATCATCACCACGTTAATATCGGCTGGCGGCACAATCTGCCCGAAATGAATATTGAAGCCGTGGGCAAAGGCAAGCGTCTTCCCCGGTTTGAGGCCGGGCTTGATTGACTCCTCGTAGAGCCGCGCCTGCTTTTCATCGTTGATAAGAATCGTAATGAAATCAGCCTCTTTCGCCGCATCCGCCGCCGTCTTCACCGTGAACCCCGCCGCCTCGGCCCGCTTCCACGACGGAGACCCCTCATACAACCCGACAATGACCTTGAGCCCCGACTCCTTCGCGTTCAAGGCATGAGCGTGCCCCTGCGAGCCATACCCGATGACCGCTATCGTCTTACTCCGTAACGCCCCAAGATCGCAATCCTTCTCATAATACATGACCGCCATACGTTCCTCCAGAACCATTTATGATAAAAACACAGCGTACCCCGTTTTCAAGAAACAGTCAAGACGACGCGTTGCCTCATAAAAAAAGTTACCGAAAAGGGATCATGCCTCAAATAGAAACGTCAACTTGTTGGCGCTGTTACCCAAATTAAAATAAGGGGGAACGAAGGAGGGCATCCGAACGGG
>JAIRNN010000174.1 GCA_031257995.1 Spirochaetaceae bacterium
GGAAAGGGATACGTTTTTCCAAGGATCCGCAAATGCATAAAATCGCTGTCGCTTTGGTGATTAACTTCTGGTTCTTTCACAGGATTATCGGTTAAGCAACATCTTTCGCCCACGACCCCTAAACTTGACCCACAGATATTATGGAATTTAACCAACGGGCCTTTGGCCCGCAACCCCACGAACAGGTACGAACGTTTACCTTGACGAGCCTGTTCCAAACCTTATGTTGCGGGGAGCGGGCAGACCTCTCTTGGGGCCATCTTGGGCCGGGACGCTTGAGGCGGGCTGTAACTCCTTTTTGGCTGTGATCCGGAGCGGTTAAGCGGGAGGGGAGGCGGGTTTGGGAACGTTTTTGACCGAAATCACGGCCGTTATCGTCACCCAAGACGATCTTGGGCTGACCCAAGCCAGCTTATAGACCCCGACTGTCGGCAGCGGCTTTTTTGCCGCCGTTTCTACCGCCGCCCAGTCCGCCTCCTTCGCCCACGCTGGCGGTTTCCCCTCCAGGATCTCCGACTCGTACCGGTTCCCCCAGACGTGCCCCGCCCTTCCCGTCAGCGTGTTGAAGCGGATAGAAAACGTCTGCTTCAAAAACTGCATTATCTTCGGGAGTTGCAAGCCGTCGTTGGGCTTGATGTAGAACGTGAGCCGCGCCCCTTCGACTTTCAGCCCGCGCATCTCGAAACTGAAACGTTTTTTCGCCTCGCGGAGCACTCGGTAGAGCAACACTACGGCGAACGACAGATGGAAAAGCGGCTCGCGGATATTTATCTCCGTGCCCACTTCATACCAGACGTTTTGTTCTAACTGTCTATTCATACTCATAAATAACACCTCGTACTATATATGCGGTTACCAGCCGTCCTGCTTTAATCCGGCACGAAAAAAGGGTGAAAAAGATGAAAAAATTGAAAAAAATCATGTAACTATTCAGCCGCATGGAAAATCAGGAATAAAAATCCCCCCCCCCCTCCTACGCAAGCGGCGGGTTATTGAAAATTTTCCCTTGAAATCTTTGCATATGCGGGGGAACAAATCCCCCGCACCCCCAGTTTTAACCGCCCCAAGGGGCGGGGTATTTAACCCCAAAGGAATAAAAACCACGGAAAACGCGGACAAGACGCGGAAAAGCAGGATTACAGAGTAAAATTCCGCGTGATTTCGTGCCTTCCGTGGTTAATTCCTTGGGTTTCATTGATCGACTGAATAGTTACAAAATCATGTTTAACCACAGATGGACGCTGAAGATACGGATGAATACAGATTTTTCATTGTGCGCCTTTCTTCATCTGTGCTTGCTTATTCGCATTCATCTGCGGTCAATCGTGATAGACGCTGTGATTAAGCCGTGATTAATGCCGGGAGCGTTGCTGGAGAGGAGGGCATCCCCGGCGAGGGGGCTGTCCCGGCGAAGGGGCTGTCCCCGCCGGGAACCAAGCCGTTGCGAAGATAGGGTTTTAGGGGCGGAGTCCGAGACTATGTCCTTAGAGAGGGGGTAGCGGAGGGCGCAAGACCAGAGCGAGGGGTCGGCAACGAAGTAGCCGCGACTTCCCCCCACCTGATTGGCAGACAACGTTTTTCGCCCACTACCGGAGTTTTTACTTCAAACCGCTTTTTTAATCAGTGTTCATCTGGAAAATCTGTGGACAAATTCTTAACTTGTTGACAGTGGGAGACTTCCCTCATACTTCCTCAAGCGGTAAAGTTAAGCAGCGATCCTTGGCCCTCACGGAGTCTGACCTGCTGGTGCTCGATCATGATGTCCAGTATGCGCAGGCTGGTGAGGGGGGCGCCCGATTGGCCGTCCGAGGCGGGGACACCGGAGACGTGGCGGAAATGGGAATAGATGTACGACTGCGGGGCAACGGCTACCGACATTCTGCCGCCGTGCGAACTCTGAGACATGGCGCTTACCAGTGAAAGAGGGGCGTTGACAATTCTCATCTTTTTTCTCCTTTATATCATGTTTATCGTTTTTATCATTTCTTCTGTCACCGTTTCAATCCGTTACCGTTTCAACCCGGTGGCCGTGCCGAGCATATTGTCGCTGGTCTGGATCGTCTTGCTGTTGAACTCGTAGGCACGCTGGGCGACGATGAGATCGACCATCGCTTTCACGGTGGACACGTTGCTCATTTCCAGCATCTTGTGGTGGACAACGCCCATGCCGTTGAAGCCGGGACGGTCGCCGATTGCCTCGCCGGACGCTTGCGACACCTTGAAGAGGTTCTCGCCGACTGCGGACAGTCCCACCGGGTTGGGAAAGCGGTACAGCTCGACCTGGCCGACATTGACGGGATCGTCCAAGCCGGGCAGCTTCACGGTAACGAGGCCCTGTTTGGTAACGGCCACCGTCTGGGGCAGAAATCCTTCCGGCATCACGATGTCCGGCAAGACCCAGTAGCCGTTGCTCGTCACGAGGCGGCCGGTCTCGTCAATCTTGAACGCGCCGTCGCGGGTGTAGGCATAACTCCCGTCATACATCTGGATGCGGAAAAAACCCTCGCCCTCAATCGCAAGGTCGCTGATGTTGTCGGTCGCCTGAAGTGCCCCCTGGGTAAAGATCCGCTGGGTCGCGGCAACCTTCACGCCATGCCCCATCTGGATACCCACCGGCACCACGGTGTCTTCGGTCGCGGGTGTCCCGGCCGTGCGGATCGTCTGGTAGAGCAAATCCTCAAAGTCGGCCCGCACCTGCTTGTAACCCGCCGTGTTGACGTTGGCGAGGTTGTTTGAGATGGTGTCAATATTGGTCTGCTGCCCAATCATGCCGGCCGCGCCGGTCCATAAACTTCGTACCATAGTAATTCCTTTCTAGTACGATTGTCGGATTTTACGGCGCGAAGTTTAGCCCATTATGTACTCGCGGCGCCATTTACGGTGATAGCGTGTTGGAGTACCGGAGTGCCGCTGCCTACGACCGGCTAGCAATTCCGATTTCGGAAAAATTGAGGATTGAATGCAGTTTGTAACTATTCAGGTGGGGGAAGTCTCCCCCTCCGCTCCGGACACGCACTCCGGTCGATACGTTCACACCTAAAGGCGCGTCCGCAAATGCTTGGCTCCGCTTTTCCCGCCCTCCGTTTGGTTCTCCGCTTACCCTCTCTGCGGGGGACAGCCCCGCAACGCCCCCGGCCTTCTTCACGGCCTTTTCACGGGCCTTCATCACGCGGCCTCAACCCCATTAGCCATCCGCGGTTCATTGTGATGAAAATTTTTCGTGTTTTTTGCCTTTTTTCACGGTTTTTTCACGGATTTCACTTGACAAAAAAATACAAGCACAGTACTATAACACCACATTTTAATTATAAGGAGAACGAAAATGAAATTTTCAAAGTTTTTTATCATGGGTTTGATGTTTTTTGCAGTTTCTTTCGGGAGGGGGGGGGGATCCCTTGTCTTCGCCGGGGGAGGTAAACAAAGCGGCGTAACGCTTACTGTTTGGCATCAGTCGGTCGGTGAGACTGACCCGTCGGCGAGAATTCTGAAACAATTGATCGACCAGTGGAACAGGGAACACCCTGACATCACGGTTGTGGAAGACGGCGTTACCGGCGAACAGTACAAAACGAAGATCAACACGGCGTTGGCCGCCAATGACGCTCCCGACATTTTCTATATGTGGGGCGGCAGTTTTTCACGGCCCTTCATTGAGGCGGGCAAAATGCTTGACATTACCGATTTGATTCCCGCGTCGACAAAAAACGCCATAATTCCCGGCGCTATTGAAGCGGTTACCGTAAACGGCAGAGTTTACAGTTATCCCTGTTATACCCATATAGCGAGCCTCTACTGTAACACGGAACTGTTTGAAAAGGCCGGAGCCCGTATTCCCGCCACATATAGGGAACTGCTGGATGCGGTAAAAAAGTTAAAAGCCGCCGGAATCACGCCGGCAGTACTTGGCGAAAAAGACCGCTGGCCCGGTATGTACTGGTTTGACATCATCGCGATGCGGCAGGCCGGCAGTCCCGCGAGTATGGCCGCCATGCGGGACCCGGCGAAATTCGACAGCCCTGATTTTATTGAAGCGGCGCGTAAGGTACAGGAATTGGCCGATGCCGGCCTTTTCAATTCCAGCCTGTTCTCTATGAGCTACGATGAAATGCTCGGCGCGTTCAACAACGGACAGGGGGCGATGATGTTTCAGGCCAACTGGATAAACGCCGGTATCGAAGACAGATCCAGCGCGGTGCGGGGAAAGGTTACCGCTATCCCCTTCCCGGTTTTTGAGGGCGGCAAGGGCAAAGCCGGCGAATTTTTTGGCGGCGGCATCGACAGTTATTACATCTATTCCGGGACAAAGCATCCAAAAGAAGCGGCGCAATTTCTGGCATGGTTCAGTGAAAATCTGGGAAAACAGGGGTACCTTGCGGGAGCGGGACTTCCCTGCTGGAAGACAGACGGCCTTGATACTTCAAGTATAACCGGCTTGGACAAAGAGGTCGCCGCCCTGATGGAAACCGCCGAGTCTTTTATTCCCTGGTGGGACAACATACTGCCGGCAGACGCTTCGGAGACCCATAAAAATCTGATAGCCGATTTGCTTGCGAAAAATATTACCCCGCAGCAATTTGCGCGGGAAATGGCAAAAGTGGCAAAGTCGGATTTGTAATACGGTAAGGCCGCTCCAAAACGTCAGGTTTGGAGCAGCCAAGATTGAAGGGCAGGGGAAATTATGAACTCTTTTTTTGGCAATAAAAAAGCAATTTGCGTCTTCGTGCTGCCGACGGTAGTGATCTTTTCGGTAATTGTTTTCGCGCCGATTTTGATGTCCGCATGGTACAGCCTTCTGGACTGGAACGGCATAAGCAAGGCAAAATTTATCGGGTTCGCCAATTATCCGCGCTTGTTTAGCGACCCTCGGACGTTGAACTCCATAATCAATTCCCTGCTCTTTGTCGGCGCCTCAGTTTTTATCCAGCTTCCGGTTTCGCTCATTCTCGCGCTGATCCTTGCCGGATCAATCAAAGGCGAGGCGTTATACCGCACCGTCTATTTTATTCCCGTCGTTATTTCAACAACCGTAATCGGGCAGTTGTGGATAAAAATCTACAACGCCGATTACGGGCTGCTCAATGCGTTTCTTGCCGGAGCGGGGCTGGAACATCTGGCGCAAGACTGGCTCGGCCAGCGTAAAACCGCGCTGGGTTCCGTATTTATTCCCATTTTATGGCAATATGTCGGGTATCATATGCTGATACTGTATGCCGGCGCAAAGTCAATCTCCGGGGAAATATATGAAGCAGCCAAAATAGACGGTTCAACAGGAATTAAAACCGCGTTCAGGATAACGATCCCGCTGATGACGCCGGTTTTGAAAGTTTCGCTGACGCTTTCCGTTATCGGCGCGTTGAAAGTGTTTGATCTGGTTTATGTACTGACCGGAGGAGGCCCGTTCTTTTCGACGGAAACGCCAAGCACGCTCATGTACACCATGATTTTCGACTCGTTCCAATACGGTTACGGCAGTTCTATCTCGATTTTTATCATTGCCGAATGTCTTGTTTTAAGCATGGCCGTAAACAGAATTTTCAAGGCGGTGAACCCGGAGGAGTCATGATGATCACCATAAAAAAAACCGTGCCAATCGGAAAACTTGCGCTTTCGTTATTTCTTCTCTTTTGGGCGGTTATTCAAATATATCCTTTGGTATGGCTCGCGCTGTTTTCGTTGAAGGACAATTCGGAAATCTTTGGCGGGAACATTGCGGGTTTCCCCAAAACGCCGAAATGGGAAAACTATCCTGACGCGCTGAAACAGGGCGGGGTTCTTGTTTATTTTTTTAACAGCCTTCTGGTGACGGGCGTTACCATTGTGTTGACGGTTCTCCTGTCGTCAACGACGGCCTATGCCATAAGCAGGATGAAATGGAAACTGAGCGGAAAAGTGATGGCGTTTCTGCTTTTGGGAATGATGATCCCGGTACACGCGGCGCTGTTGCCCCTGTTTATCGTTTTGAGCCGCCTGAAACTACTGAACACGTATCTTGCCCTCATTCTGCCCTATGCCGCCTTCGCCCTTCCGCTGGGAGTTTTTATCCTGACAGGCTTTCTTTCGGGAATCCCCCGTGAGATGGAGGAATCCGCGGCGATAGACGGCGCTCATATTTACCGGACATTCTTTTCAATTATCGTGCCGCTGATACGCTCCGCCATCGCGACCGTAGCGATTTTTACCTATCTGGCATCGTGGAACGAACTGATGTTCGCCGTAACATTTATCAGCCGGAAAGAATTCAGCACTCTGACGGTGGGCATCATGTCTATGGTTGGCAGTTATGTAACCCGCTGGGGCCCTATCGGCGCGGGGCTCATGATTGCCACTATCCCCACAATCATCATTTATATTTTGCTGTCAAAACAGGTGCAAAAGAGCATGATTGCCGGCGCCGTGAAAGGATAGCCTGTCCGGGGCATCCCCGGCTTTCATCACGGCCTTTGTCATAAGGAATCACAGGTGGCGCCATATATGGCGGATTACACGGATACACACAGATTTTTCACACCACGCCCTTCTTTATTCGTGTTCTTCCACGTAATCTGTGGTTCCCCATGCTTGAGACCGTGATGAAGCCTTGGGCCTTTAGACCCGAAGCGGAATCGGGCCTCGCGCATGAAGCGGAGTGCTCTCACCATTTAAGGTTGCCGCGAATTTGACCTTTGATTCCTTCCGTACTAACCCTTCAGGAGGAGGCAAAAAGTCAGCAATAACCTCACCTTCAGCAATTTCCGTGGAAATGCTTTTCGGAGCCTCAGCGTAAACTACCGTTCTCTTGTTCATATCTATCTCTCCCTTCTCTCCAATATCCGGCGCCAAATATTCTCATCTTTTCGTTTCTCACCGTAAACCTCACCGTCACTATGCCGTTTCCGTCATAGCCTATACAAAAAAATCGTGCTTCCTTTTTTGAATGCTTTTTATCTTTTATAATTATGCGGTTTTTATCAAAAAAGGCCCCTTGCGCGACTTCAAATGAGACATGATGCTTCTCAATGTTTTCCAAGTTTTTATTTTCATCCCATTCAAAAGTCACGGACACTATTATAGCATCTGTTGCAATAATGTCAAGAGGTAAAATTTTCATTTTTTGCGAAAAAAAAACGTGAAAAAGATGAAAAAAGTTACAAGTTTATAGTTACAAGGGACAAAGAGATGGGGTTCTAGTTTTGGAACTTGTCTCTTGTAACTGACAAAGGCCAAGGGCGGGACATCCTTTTAGATGCCTTAGGAGGCGGCAGTGCCCCGCAGAGGGGGTAGCGGAGGGCGCAGGAGCGAGGGGGAGACTTTCCCCTTTTTTTTTCACACCGCTTGCACCGCTTACATCGTCTCCAAAAACGGCACACAGATAAGGTCGAGCGCGTCTTTCAGAACGGCAAGCGTTCTCTTTGACAGCGCAAGCCGCGCCTGGGCGAGGGCCTTGTCCTCGCAGTTCAGGATCGGGCAGTCGTGGTAGAAACGGCTGAAACTCTTGGCGAGGTCGTAACAGTAGGCGGCGATAATTGAGCTGTCGTAGTGCAAGGCCGCCTCGGTGAGCGCGTTCTCGAAGCCCGCCGCCGTCTTGAGGAGGTCCCACTCGGCATCCCCTGAGAGGAGGCCGTATTGCGGTTCGGCTTCCCGCACATCGCCCGCTTTTTTCAGCATAGACGAGATACGCGCCCCCATGTATTGGAGGTAGGGGCCGGTGTTGCCGTTGAAAGACAGGGATTCTTGCGGGTTGAATAGCATATCCTTTGACGGGGAGGTCTGTTGCAGGTAGTAATGCAACGCGCCTAGCGCGATTTTTTCGGCGACTTCCCCCGGATCGCCGACGGCATCCTCCCGCTCTTTCTCGCGGATTTCGGCCAGGGCCAGATCGCGCAATTCGTCGATCAAGTCGTCCGCATCAACGACGGTTCCCTCGCGGCTTTTCATCTTGCCTTCGGGGAGGTTTACCATGCCGTAGGAGAGGTGGTAGAGGTCGGCGGCCCAGGGGAACCTGAGTTTGCGCAGAATGGAAAAGAGGACTTTGAAATGATAGATCTGCTCGGACCCGACCACATAGATGAGCCGGTCAAAGGGCCAGTCGTTGTGGCGGGAGATCGCCGTGCCGATGTCCTGCGTGATGTAGAGCGAGGTGCCGTCCCGGCGGAGCAGGGCCTTTTTCCCCAGGTTTTCCACTTCAAGGTCGATCCACACCGAGCCGTCTTCCTCGCGGTAGAACACCCCGTCCGCGAGCCCTTCCGCGATCTTGTCCTTGCCGAGGAGGTAGGTCCCGCTTTCAAAATAGAAACGGTCGAATGAGACCCCGGTGCGCTTGTAGGTCGCCTTGATGCCGTCAATCGCCCAGCCGTTCATCGTGTTCCAGAGCGCGGCGGTCTGGGCATCGCCCGCTTCCCATTTCCGGAGCAGTTCCCGCGCCCGGTTTTCCGCGTCCTTGTCGGTTTCGGCCAACCGGTGGAAGCGCACATACCAGTCGCCGACAAAGCGGTCGCTCTTCACCCCCGCGCTTTCCGGTGTCGCGCCGCCGCCCAGCTCTTGATAGGCAAGCATCGACTTGCAGATATGGATGCCCCGGTCGTTGATGATGCAGACCTTCCGCACGTCCGCCCCCGCCGCCCGCAGGATCCGCGCAAGGCTCTCGCCCAAGACATCGTTCCGCAGATGGCCCAAGTGCAAGGGCTTGTTGGTATTTGGGCTTGAAAACTCCACCATGATCCGCTTCCCCCGCAAGAGGGCGCGTTTTTTGGGCGCGGCATTTTCGCCGTTCTTACCGTTATCATCAATCACATCAATCGCGTCAATCGCGTCAATCGCAAGAAAGTTTTCCGCGAAGAGCCCCCGGTCAAGCGAAACGTTGAGATACGGCCCCAATGCGGCAACCCGGCCCCGGCGGGCGATCTCCGCGTCTTGGCTCAAGTTTTCCGCAACGAAAAGGGCGACCTCTGCGGGGCTTTTTTTCACGGCTTTCGCGAACGGAAACATCGGAAACCCGATGTCGCCCATTTCCGGCTTGGGCGGCAATTCGGCGATAATGCTGGTTTCAGGTACGTGTAAGACTTCGGCAATTTTTGCAAACCAAAGAGAGTCAATCGCAAACATAGTTGTTTATCCCTATTCCTTTCCTTCGACATCCATGATGTTGTTTACCAACTCTACGGCGAGCACCAGTTTTTTTGAAGTTTCATTCAGCGCGACCATAAAATCGCTATTCGCTTTACCCAGTATTGTGGAAATGTTGGCAAGCGAGGCGTATTTCGAGCCTTCAACAGGATACAGAATACCGTGGATGATCGAATTCATCAATTCAATCGCCGATTTTGCTTTCCACGCGATTTCATACGATTCCGCGTTGACTTCCTCGGTTAACACCTGCATCTTTCTATGGCGAACGACAGGCGAAACGACATCGGTTCTCAACTGCTTGTACCGGTTTCCATAATCGCCGCCGGGAGCAACTTTCCGTACCAAATTGTTGATCGCGTCTTCCATTTTGATGAGTTCGTTGTAGCTTTCGGTAAAATCAAGCCGGTTTTCTTTTTTCAAAAATTCGCCGTCAATCAAAATGGGCCGTAACACCTGGTTCATCTCTGTAAGAAATATTTTTTTGTAAAAGGTGAGAAAAAACGAAAAGAGCAACGTGTTGTCCAGAGAGAGGGTTTCGTCTCTTGCTGCGGACAGGGTGTTTTCAATATCAATCATTTCCATCCCGTCGAAGAAAAGGGCAAAGATTCGGTTAATCTCTTCCCGTTTGAGATCGGTTAAATATTTATCGTAACTTTCCTCAATCTTTTCCTTCCAGTAATTGCGGAAGATGATAAACCAGTCTTCACCGCCCGGCAGTTCCGAAGGCTCATACGACATATCTTTATTTATACAGCGCAGAATGAGCGTGAGGGGAACACTTTTGTTAAAATCCCGGATAACGGCGAGGGATTTCTCGGTCTGCGCCAGCAGTTTTTGCAGCTCATAATTAATTTTTTCATTTTTTTGCTCGAATGCCTCGCGCTGGGAAAAAATAAAGAGTGTACTCAGCAATGGTAAGGAGGGGACTTCCTTGAGCGAAAACAAAATATTATTCAACCCGGCAAGCTGTCCCTTTGCCAGAGCCGCCGGACAAACATTTCCATGCAGCGCCGCTTCATTTTGAAAATTGATGATCAGCCGGTCGTAGAGAAAACCGGCAAGTTCTTTCAGGCAAATCAATGAACGGACATTCTGGTACATACTCTCCCGCTGGAAATCGGTCATCGTGGTCAGGTTTTCCGCATACATCTCTAACGCCATCTGTTTAAGCATTTCCGGGGTCATATCGGTGTGCGATTTGGAAAACTCCTCAGGATTACTCATTTTGAAAAGCTGCTGGTGTATTTCGGGCATTTCATACGAAGCCATAAAAGCGTAGAACGCGCCCCGATCTTTGTTTACCGAAAAATCAAGCGCGTCGTAAAAAAACCGAACGGCGTTTTTCAGACCGACAAGCTTCTCGTGCATATCGGGGAGCAGCAACCCTTGAGCGTAATTGTAATACCCCGGCGAAACCAGATTTATTTCACGCCCGACTTTCGCGATGAGGCTATTTTCATACGCTTTAACCGGCGGCTTACCAAAAATGAAGCCGACAATAACATACCAAATCCGCAGGAAAAACGGGAGCTTTGAAAATTCATCGTCCGCTTTTTTCGGACTCTCCGCCGTCTTCGTGTAGAGCGGTTCCTTGGACAAATCGGAATTCTGGAAGATACGTTCCAATAAATCCTCCCTCTCGGATTTTTTCAGCGTAAGAACAAGCCGGTCAAAAGAACTGTCAGCCACGTTTAACGCTCCCGGCGGCGCGGTTTTCGGTCTTTTGGGCGGAGGGGAAACTTTTTTCCGCAGCGGCTACGGCAGCTACTTTGTGCTCAATGCACTTCCCCATTTTTAACCTTTTCCGTTTTTATCTTTTGCCCGTTTAACAAGAGCGCCCTGTTGTTCACCATGACGGTGCCGTCCGCAACGCGGATCGGCACGGAGAAAAACGTGTCGATGCCGATCTCAGTCGGCGCCGGTTCAACGCTTTCGATGTCCTCTATGCCTTCCAGCACTACCCGCGTCCCCGTCTCGACTTCCGCCGCATCCAGCGCCTCGACCGTCTCGCTCCCATCCTCGCTTTTCACCGATGCGGCAAGCAGCATCCCCCGGCTTTCAACTCCGCGCAGTTTCGCCGCCTTGAGATTGTAGGCAACGACGATATGCTTCCCCAGCAACTCTTCTTCCTTATAAAAGGGCACGAGGCCGGAAACGATCACGCGCTCCTCCCCGGCGATCTCAAGCGTCTCGATGTAGAGCTTGTCGGCTTTGGGATGACGCTCAATCTTGACAATTTTTGCCACGCGGAGATCGAGCAGCGCGGCGAAGGCGTCCTCCGGGTTTTGCGCCGATTGCGCCGCCGCATTCTCGTGCGCGCCTGAGTCTTCGGCGCCAACGGGGGACAGGCCCCGCTCTTTTTGCGAGCCGGAATATTTTTCGCGGAGCGCGTTGATAAAATCGTCTTCCAGCCGCGTGAACAGCACCTCGCTGGTTACTCCGGCGGTTATCGGGCGGCCTTGTCCCAGCCCGTTCCAGTCGATGGAATTAGACTCTTCTTTCTCAAGCGTCAGCCCCAGAAAACCCGCGATCTTCTCCGCCGCAACCGGCGTAAACGGCTGAATCAGCACGGCAATATCGGCAAGCAACGCGGTCAAATCCCCGATGACGGCCTCCGCCTCGGCGGGCGCCTGGGTACGCTTCTTCCACGGCTCGTTATCCTGAAAATACTTGTTGGCAAACGCGGAAAGCTCAAAAACCTTATGGCAGCCTTCGCGCAACTCCGCCCATTCGAGGGCCTCCGTGATCGCCCCCTCAATTTCCCGCACCCGCATCCAAAACGCCGGATTCCCACCCGGGGAGGGAACCTTCCCGCCGTAATAGCGGGTTACGAAGGAGAGTGTGCGGTTCACGAGGTTGCCCAAGTTGCCGATGAGTTCCGCGTTGACCTTTTCCGCAAAATCCTTCCATGTAAAAAGCGCGTCCGATTTTTCGGGCCGGTTGTAGTAAACATAGAAACGCCACACATCGGAGGGGATGCCGCTTTCCATCACGTCGGTGCCGAACACGCCCCGCCCCTCGCTCTTTGAAAACTTGCCGCTCTCGTAGTTGAGATACTCCGTGCTGGACATATGGTGAAGCATCGTCCACTTTTCGCCCGTCCCCAGCAATGATGACGGGAATATCACCGTGTGGAACGGAATGTTGTCCTTGCCGATAAACTGAAAAAGCGACACGTTTTCGGGATTCTTCCACCAGTCGTCCACCGCCTTCCGCCAGTCCAGCCCCCGCTCGTCGGCCCAGTTGCCGGTGATCGAGATGTAGCCGATCGGCGCGTCAAACCACACATAGAAGACCTTGTTTTCGTAACCCGGCTTCGGTACAGGGATGCCCCATTTGAGGTCGCGTGTGATGGCCCGTTCGCGCAACCCGTCACGGATCCAACTCTGCGACATCTGCACGGCATTCCGCGCCCACCGGCCCTCCTCGCTCGCCTTTTTCAGCCACGCCTCAAGCGCCGCCCGGTTCTTGGGCAGGTTGATGTAGAGATGCCGCGTCTCCCGCAATTCCGGCGTACTGCCGCAGGACGAACAGGCCGGTTCCTTCAAGTCGGACGGGTCAAGCAATTTCCCGCAATGTTCGCACTGATCGCCCCGCGCCTTCTCGTAGCCGCAGTGGGGACAGACCCCGCGCACATAACGGTCGGCGAGGAAACGGCCGCAATGCGGGCAGAAAAGCTGCTCCGTCGTGTTCTCGCTAATCATGCCGTTTTCATCGTTCTTTTGGAAAATCTCTTGCGTTACCTCGGTGTGAATCGGCGTGGACGTGCGCCCAAACTTGTCAAAGAGAATCGAAAACCACCGATAAATCGCGTCGTGCAACGTCCAATAGCGGTCGCACAACGCCCGTTCGCTCACCCTTTCCTCGGCGGCGCGAGTCTCGGTGGCCGTCCCGTATTCGTCCGTCCCGCAGATATACAGCGTCTCGTAACCGCGCAGCCGGCAAAACCGCGCAAAACAGTCGGCGGACAACACCTGAATCAGGTTGCCCAGATGGGGTTCGTTATTCACATAGGGCAGAGCGGAAGTAATCAAACGGCGTTTCATACCTCCATTGTAACCTTTCGCGCAGTATAGTCAAGGGGAGGCGCACGTTGCGCGAATGGAAAATTGATAATTGAAAATGAGCGTGGTTTGTGTCTCCGTTTTATGGGGATGTGTAATCTGCGGTTTGGCACGATCACCGTGATGCCATCACTTGTTTTTTTCTCCTTGTTTATTTATACTGAAAAAGAGGGCGCGTAGCTCAGCTGGTTAGAGCGCCACGTTTACACCGTGGATGTCTGGGGTTCGAATCCCTACGCGCCCAAAAATAGCACTTCTGCTTATAAAGCATCAATGTGCCGGGGCTCCCCTTTCGAGAGAATGGGTAATCGAAAAGGGATAATAATTGAAAGTTGCTCGTTTCATTCTTGCCACTTTCCATTTTCAATTCCCTGTAGGGGCGGGAGCGTTGACACATCTCTACGGGTCTTGACTTTATCTTTGGTTTTCGTTATCTTTTGAGTATGCCTATGACAAAAGAAATTACCCGGCTCGAAAAATCGGCGGTGCGGCTTAGTGTGACCATTCCGAGGGACGAGTTGCGCGCAATGTATGGGGAAGCGGTAGATGAGCTTGCGAAGACGGTGCAAATTGCCGGCTTTCGGAAGGGAAAGGTGCCTCGCAGTGTGATTGAGCGGAAGTTGGGCGCGGTTTTGCGGGAGGATGTGCTAAACGGTATCGTTGGTAAAACGGTGAAGGATATTCTTGGGGACAAGTCGTTCCCCCCAGAAAATCTGCCCATTCAGTATTCGGAGCCGGAGATTGAGGGTGAGTTGCCCGCGCTCGATCTTGAAAACGATTTGACGTTTGCGGTGAAGTGGGACGCGCCGCCTGAGTTCAAGGTGGAGACGTGGAAGGGCTTTACCACCGAGGTTCCCGATGTGAAGGTTGAAGATGCGGATGTAGACCGCGAGCTTGAGATTATCCGTGAGCGGAATTCTACCGTGATGGACCGGCAGCCCGGAGAGGCCGCCCGGCCGGGGGACATCGTTACGGTGAACTATGCCGAGCTGGATGAGAAAGGCGGGAAGATTGCCGGGTCGGAACGTGACGGGTTTGTGTTTCCGCTGGTCTCTCCAACAAAGGAGAACTACTGGTTTGAGGATGAAGTGGTCGGGATGAAGGCAGGGGAGACCAAGACGATCACGAAGGAGTTTCCTGTAGACGACGAGGATGCCCCGCCTGAGAGAAAGGCCGAAAAACGTTCCACGATTGTAAAGGTGACGGCGATAAAAGAAAAGAAATTGCCGGAATTGGATGACGATCTGGCGCAGGATGTGCATGAGGATTTTGAAACGCTGGACGATTTGAAGAAATACATTCGGGAAAACCTGAACGACCGTCTTGAGAATCATCTGTGGAAGCGAAAATTAGGCGCTGTTCTGGAAAAAATCATCGAAAAAAACCCGATAGACTTGCCGGAATCCATGATACGCGCGGAGATAGAATCGCGAATTGCCAAGCTCGCCCGGGAAGTAGGCGTGGAAGAAAAAAATATCGAGGGAGTGTTGCGCAACAAGGCCCATCCTTTCAGAACAATCGTGGAAAATGGGCGGGAGACGGTGGTAAAGTCGTTACAGGCTTCTCTGATACAGGATCGACTGATAAAAGATTTGAAGATTGAGGTAACCGATGACAAGCGGGAGGCCGCGCTCAAGGTTTTTGCTGAACAGGAAGACGCCGATTTCGACGAACTCAAGGGATACTACTACGAGCAGGATGACCGGCTGGCCTACTTGGACAAATTTATTGCGACGAGGGAAGTGCGGGAACTGTTGCTCAAGGAAAACACGGTGACGGTCGGCGCGAAGCAGAATTATGAAGAGTTTGTGGAGGGGGCGGAGTGAGTAACTTTATACCGATGGTGGTCGAGCAGCAGGGGATGTCCGGCGAGCGGGCCTACGACATTTTTTCCCGGCTGTTGCTGGACCGGATCATCTTTCTGGACGGCGAGATCAACGATGGTACCGCCGACTTGGTGGTGGCGCAGTTGCTTTTTCTCGACGGGCAGGACACGGAGAAGGACATCAGTCTCTATGTCAACTGCCCCGGCGGTTCGGTTACGGCGGGGCTCGCCATCTACGACACGATTCAGTATGTGAAGAGCGATGTGCAGACGATCTGTCTGGGTCAGGCGGCGAGTATGGGGGCGCTCATTCTGACGGCGGGAGCGCCGGGGAAGCGGCTGGTGCTGCCGTCGGCGCGGGTGCTTATCCATCAGCCTTGGGGCGGTGTGCAGGGTCAGGCCCGCGACATCGGGATTCAGGCGCGGGAGATGATACGGCTTAAAAAGCTGCTCATCAGCCATTATGCTAAACATACGGGCAAGACTGAGGACGTGCTTGGCGTGGACATGGAACGGGACTTTTATATGACGGCGGAGGATGCGGTTTCTTACGGAATTGCCGATAAAGTACTAGTGAGAGAAGCTGTTCCCAAAAACGCCGCGCCTTGATGACCCCTTACCCCTTCGGGGGAATGGATAGGGGAAAATTGAAAATGGATAGTGAGCGAGGATTGGGGACTGCGCGTTTTCCATTATCCACTTTCCATTTTCAATTCCCCGTAGGGGTGGATGGGGGCGTTACGGGGGCGGGCCCCCGTAGAGGGGGTAGCGGAAGACCAAACGGAGGGAGATGTGGACGCGCCTTTGGGCGTGGATACATCGACCGGAGTGCGTGTCTGAAGCGAGGGGGAGACTTCCCCCACCAAATTGAAACGAGAATTGAATGGTGTTGTTTTGAGGCGGCGCCGGGCGAGACGGCAAAAAGAGTAGGAGTGGAGTATGGCAAGGTTTAGGACGAGCGGGCGGGATCATTTCGAGCGGATCTGTTCTTTCTGCGGAAAGAGCGCCGATGCGGAACGGCGGATTATTTCGGGACCCAACGATATATTCATCTGTGATGAGTGCATCGAGATGTGCCGGAAGATGCTGATGCAGGAGGAGAGCGAGATTGCCGCGCAGTTTTCCGGCGAAATTCCGCGTCCGAAAGAGATCAAGGAGTATCTCGATGCGTTTATCATCGGGCAGGATAACGCGAAGAAGGCGCTCGCAGTCGCGGTGTACAACCACTACAAGCGGATCGCGAACCCAACCAAAGGGAACGATGAGGTGGAGATCGAAAAGTCGAACGTGCTCCTGATCGGGCCGACGGGAACGGGGAAGACGCTGCTCGCCAAAACGCTGGCGCGGAAGCTCAAGGTGCCTTACGCGATTGTGGACGCGACGACGCTCACCGAGGCGGGCTATGTCGGCGAGGATGTGGAGAACATTCTGCTCAAACTGATTCAGAGCGCGGGAGGCAACATTGCGGCGGCAGAACGCGGTATCGTCTACATTGACGAGATCGACAAGATCGCGCGGAAGGGCGAAAACGTTTCGATCACCCGCGACGTGTCCGGCGAAGGTGTCCAGCAGGCCCTCCTCAAGATCATCGAGGGCTCGGTCGCGTCTGTCCCGCCGCAGGGAGGCCGCAAGCATCCCAATCAGGAGATGATCCGCATCGACACGACGAACATTCTCTTTATCTGCGGCGGCGCGTTCGTGGGTCTCGACAAACTCATCTCCCGCCGCATCGATCAGCATCCGCTGGGTTTCGGCCACGAGGCAGACGACCGCGAACACAAAGACATCAAAGAAATCTTTAAGCATCTGCACCCGGACGATCTCATCAAATTCGGCCTCATCCCGGAGTTCATCGGGCGTCTCCCCATCGCGGTCTGCCTCGACGAGCTGAAACTCGAAGATTTGACCCGCATCATCACCGAGCCGCGCAACGCCATCGTCAAGCAGTACAAAGCGTCGATGGCCTATGACGACGTTGACCTTGAGTTCACGCCCGATGCGATCAACGCGATTGCCAGCACCGCGATCAAGCAGAAAACCGGCGCGCGGGGTCTTCGCGCCATCGTGGAACGCCTGATGACCGACGTGATGTTCGAGATTCCGTCCATCACCGGCCGCAAACGTATTGTCATCGACGAGGAGATCGTCAAACAAGGGCACACCCCTAAGATCGAGCGGCTGGCCGCCTCTGCGGAACGCAAGACGGCTTAATGCAGGTTCATTGAGGAAATACAAGGCTAAAAAGGGGGAAGTCTCCCCCTGGCTCCAGTCCGCCGTCCGCAAGCGGGCTTAGGGTCTTACGCCGCCCCTCTCAGCGGCACCCGTTGCCACGCACGAAATGTTGAGCGTGTTTAATCATTCCACTGGCACGGTGTGGGCCCCAAAAAGGCTCCACTCCTGATAAACGCGACAGGGCCCCGGCAAGTCCGCTCCCCCCATCCAGAAAAATCCTCCAAGCAACGCCCCACATTGATCATGGGGTTCAATCACGGCTTCACGTTGCGGTGTGGGCAGACTTGTCTTGCGGTTATCTGCAGCCAACGTGATTGAGGCGGTCTGTAACCCCTTTTTGGGCCGTAAAGCGGGCGGTTAGCCGGACAGAGACGCGGGTTTGGCGGCGTTGTGGGCCGAAAAACGGGTCGTTATCGTCATCCCGGGCGACCTAAGGCTGGCCCACCTCAAGATGTAGGCCATCGCCCCCGCTACCGGCGTGTTTGCCGACTTGTCTATCGCCGCCCAGTCCACCATTTCCGCATCCTCTGGCGGCTCCCCGTCCAAGATTACCGACTCGTACCGCTCCCCCCAAATGTGCCCCCTCCTTCCTACGATTATGTTGAACCGTAAAGAAAACGTTTGTTTCAGCAGCTGCATTATCAGCGGCAGCATAAAGCCGTCGTCGGGCTTGATGTAAAACGTGAGCCACGCCCCCTCAAGCCTGAGCCCGCGCATCTCAAAGGGATAACGCTTCTTAATCTCGCGGAGTA
>JAIRNN010000178.1 GCA_031257995.1 Spirochaetaceae bacterium
CTCTCCGAAAACATCGGCCTGCCGCAGGAGGTCAAGGACACCCTCAACTGTCAGCGCGCGCTTTACAATCCGGCGGGACTTCAGCGGAATGTCAACAAGGCTGTCCTCCGCTTACGCCAACGGCTTGCTCAAACAAACCGTGTCAAAACGCAGAAACAGCTATAGCTTTCGGGAACATTTTCTAAATGAGGCATCCACGCCTTTCGGTTACATTTCAAAATGAGGCAACTCGAACATTTCAAAATGAGGCAACTCGGCCCTGTCCTTTTTTGCCGTTTCTTTTTGGGCGACAAAGTCTTTGTTCCCAGCGGCAGCCTCGCCGAAAGTCCTAATCCGCCAGATACCGTATTCCCAAATCCAGCGGGAACTGATGTCTTTCCCGCTTACCGTAAAAACGACGGTATAATCCTCCCCTGAGCCGGGCACCTCCTTGACGGCCGCCTTGATCGCCCCCTGGGAACGCATACTGTTTTCAATGGTCTACCCCACCGCGTAACCCATAGCCCCCACCACATCGTCTTCGCACTTGTCGATAAACCCCTGCTGTACCGTCAAAGGCGCTTTTTCCAGAAGTTCCGACATGGCGTATTCGGCGTTTTCACCGATACAGGCGGCAGAAAGGAATACGGCAATGTGGGAATACACCGCCTTGTTCGCCCCCAGCCCTTCGGTAAACGCGGAGAGCCGTTTGTCGAGCGCGGCGCGCCAGGTTTCTTTTTGGGGATTCAGCGCGGCGCTTATAAATTCCTTCGTTGTGCTTGCCGGTATCGCGTAGTTCGCCGCCTACCGCCGGAAGGCCGAAAGAATGTTGACTCCGGCCACCGCATACCCGGCGGGGACATTCTGCTGAACGACAAGCAGGGGGCCGCCTGAGTTACCCGGATCATCATGGGCGGTATGCTGGATAAATGGCCCCATCAGGGTTTCATCGTCGATGCTCTTGGGAAAGCGGGCGATCGCGTTGGAAACCATGCCCTGGCCAAACTGCCAGAGCTCCGTAGCCCCCAAGCCCGGAAAGCCCGCCGAATACACGTCTTCACTCTCCTCAACTGGCCTTTCAAGTAAGGTCATCCCTTGATCCACGACCGTATCCCCCTCGGCGAGCGACAGCAAGGCAAGATCCTTTTCTTCATCGGCCGCGATGATTTTAAGGTTGGTGTAGGTTTTCCTGAAGCCGTCCTGACGCTCAAAGGTGATGGAAAGGCGGTCCGCTTGGGCAATGACATGATAATTGGTAACGATGTAATTGATTCCCGCTTCATCGGTGATAACAAAGCCTGAACCGGTGGCGCCTTTCAGAAAAAGGTCAATCGCCTTGACCGCGTTGGTTTTTCCCTTTTTATCAAAATCGGCCTTCATCTTTTCAAAATACGCGGCAATACCGGGATGATAACGCTGGTTAATAAGTCCGACATAGTCGCGCAGAGCCGACGCTCCGGTCTGGGCAAAAGCCAATCGGCACACGGCAATCAAAACAACAAACAACACGCTGCGGCGGTTCATAGTATTTCTCCTTCTATGACGGAATCGGTCAGGTTACATTTCTCCCAGCTTCCAGCTTTTGACACTTTTACCGATGCTTCCGGGACTGGAGGTTGTCGCATGGTCCCATATCGCCAAGCCGTATTCGATTTTGACAAAGATAAACCCTTCCGTTTTGGTGTAGGCGACTACCGTATACTCCTTTCCGGCTTCAAAATGAAACTTCAGCTCAATGCCTTCACCGGAAGCCGGGTATATGGTATTGCCCCGCGAGATGGAAACATAGTAGTCAAACAGTATTGACGCTTCCCCCGCAGGCAGCGTAACCGTGTTTATCCGGTATTTCTTTTTGGGATACCATGCGTCCTCAACACCGATGCCGTTATACTCCAGCACATGAATCGAGTTGCCGAATACAACCACGGCGCTTTCTTCCGGGGCAAGCGAGTCGTCAAACACAACCTTCCCCGCCGACAACTGCGCTATGAGTGTCGCGCATCTCGAAACCAGCAACGCGGCGCACAGAATGACCGCCGCAACAGCGTATTTTTGTATCTTCATGTTCTCCTCCTTTATTCGAGAACCCTTCTCCCGCTTTCCGGAAACGGGAAGAAATCATACTCTTCGTACTTCTGTTTTACATCCAGATTCATAAGCCCGATGCCCGGTTTGCCGTCCTGCTTCATCCCCTGAAGCATAGCAACAAGCCAGAACCGGTCACCGGCCTTGAAATTCCAGACGAAAATACTATTGCCGGAGTAAGTAGTGTTGTTGATAGCGTAAAAATCGAGTTCCAGCGTAAAAACAACCTCGCCCGGCGGCAGATAGACAACGGGCGTTTTGCCCCAATCCACGGGGATCCCGTTATAGCTTGTTACCGTTAAGCCCTGTCCGATGTATAATTCGATGCTTTCTTCCTTCGGCACACTCTCATCCCAGTAGTGTATGTTGTTGGTAAAACGCTGGGGGTCAATCGGATAGGAAAAACAGGACGCGAAAACCGGCATCGCGCAGACCGCAATGACAATGAACCATTTTTTTCAACCGCTTTCATCATAAAGACCTCTTAACTGGCCAGAATACGCGAAAAAAATAAGTCAAGCGGTCAGATAATAGGTGGCAACGTTTAATAAAAACGTCACCTTTTTCGCATTTTTCTCGTGTCAGACTCCTTTGTTTCTTGCAAGGTACAAGGCAAAAACCCCTAACCCGCAACGTGAGGTTTAGAAACAGACACTCCTTATAAAACACCAATGTACCGGGGGCAGGGCATCATGGACGAGGGTATCCCCTCTTATATTTTCTTCGCAGAAGCGCTATGCCCAAAACACTATCTCCCATTCTGCAAGTCCCATATCTTTCTATAAAAGCCGTTGTTTCCAAGAAGCTCCTCGTGTGTCCCGCGTTCGATGATTTTTCCCCGGTCCATCACCAGAATCTGCGAAGCGCCGCAGAACGATGAGAGCCGCTGGGCGATGATGATCTTGGTACAGGGAAAGTCCAAGTTACGCAACCGCTCCTGAATGTACTGTTCTGTCTCGCTGTCCACGGCGGAGGTGGTATCGTCAAGGATCAGCAGCGCGGGACGGACGGCCAGAGCGCGCGCAAGGGATAGCCGCTGTTTCTGCCCGCCCGAAAGCCCAACGCCCCGCTCGCCGACCAATGTGTCGTATCCGTATTCCATCGCCTCGACAAAGCCCGCCACGTCCGCGTCAACCGCCCGCTTGACGATTTCTTCCCTAGACAGCCCTTCCGCGCCATAGGCAATGTTCGCGCTCACCGTGTCCGAGAACAGAAACACGTCCTGAGAGGCAAGGCCGATACGGGAACGGAGCGAGGAGAGTGTCCATTCGGCGATGTTTCTGCCGTCGATCAGCACTTCCCCCGACGAGGGCTGGAGAAAGCGGAGCAGCATATTCACCACGGTCGTCTTTCCCGCGCCGGTCGCGCCCAGTATGCCGATCGTCTCTCCCGCGTTGACCTTGAACGAAACACCGGAAAGGACGTCCCTGTCCCCCGCATGTACGTCAACGCACGCAACCTCGCCCCGCGCCGCGCCGGCATCCCCGTCCTCATCCGCCCGATAGGACACATTTCGGAACTCGACCTCGCCCCGCAACATCTCAGGCGCGCGCACCGCATCCGGTTTGTCCTTGATCCCGCGCTCCGGGTCGTAAATCTCCTCAATCATGGCGGCGGCGGCGTTAAACGCTTGAATGTCGGCGAGGAGAAGGCCCAGCATACGAAGCGGGTTGGCAAGCGCCCAAGTAAAACTGGAGAACGCGAGGTACTGCCCGGCGGTCATCTCCCCCCGTATGAGAAAAATCCCGCCTGCCGCAAGCGTTATCACGGCGAGGGCTTGGGAAAAGCCTTCCAACGCGGGCTGATACTTCGCCGCAATGAGGGCGTTCTCGACACTCGTATCCCGGAAGGCGGCGTTATAGGTCTCGAATTTGTCGATCTCGTGCGGTTCCCGCGCAAACGCCTTCACGACGCGGTTCCCGTCGATGTTTTCGGAAACCGTCGTGGAAAGCTCGGTGAGTTTTTGCCGCAACAGCACAAAACGCGCCCGAATACGCCCGACAAAGAGCCTGCTCACCATGAGGATAAAGGGCGTAACCACCGCGAGACAGAGAGTGAGCGGCACATGGACAAAGAGGAGAAACACCAGTGCCGAGACGAAAATCGTTACCGAGTCAACAATCTGATAGGATACCCACGCCGCCATGTGCCGCATCCGCTCAAGATCGCTGGTCATGCGCGTCATCAGGTTGCCCGTGGGAAAGCGGCGGAGAAACATCAGACTTACGTTTTGTAACCCGTCATAGAGCCGCCGCCTCACCGCCGTAAGCATCGATGTACTGGTGGTCTCCATCAGCATAATCATGCCGTAGCGCAAAAGAAGCCGTCCCACCTGTACGGCGAACATCGTCCCCAGCAACGGCAAAAGCAACGCGGTATTCTGCGGCACAATCACCTCGTCAATGAGCCGCGCCGACAGCATCGGATTGACGACCAGCATCGCCGAAGAAACCGCAGCGGCACACAAACCGAGAACGAAAAGCGGCCGTTTTGGCCCGATATGATTCCAAGCCCAGAGAAGATAACGCATAACGATAGACCGCTACACTATACCACGGATTTTTCCAAATAGGAATGTACCGGTGTCCTTGCCTAAACGTGCCCCCCCCCCCAATCCAGGTGGTGGGCCGGCATGAACCGTAACGAGAGATACCGCATCGGGATCTACAGTTCGGAAGTTCGCGATGAGCCGATCGGAAGTCCACGAATTGTAGTCTGTAAGGTCTGAAATTGCTTGCACGAGCGTGAATTACCAGTTTCATCGGTCGTGACTACAGGCCCCGAAGGGGCTTTCCTTGGACAAGGCGTGTTAAGCAATGTTTTCCCCTATGGGAGAGGGGCGCGTTCACTCCCCCGTAGGGGGAAACCGCCGCCCATTCCCTAACAAGCCGCGCCCGAAACAGGCACAACCGCAGGTTGTGCTAGGGGCGTAATTACACAACACAGCGCGGCGCCAATAAAGGCACCGCCTTTTTATTCAAGCATCAGCACTGCGGTACTGAGACGCAGAAGGTTTTTACCGGCAGCCGCGCCTTTTATCGCCAATCCGTCTGTTTTGTCAGCTTTCACAGAAAGCCGCCTTCAAGACTGCTTGTAAAGCCAATCGGCTGTCAAATCAGCACGCTTCTATCCTTATTCGCCTTCGCGGTTAATTCCTTACCTCTTTGTCAACTGACAGTAATACTCCAATACAAATGAGTTTCGGAACAGGCCCTGTTATCTACTGCCGGTGATTCCCAGAAAACCATCCACAAACCGTTCCGGGTCGAAAACGCTTAAGTTTTCATACTGTTCGCCGTTGCAGAGGAAGGCGGCAGGGAGCGCAATTTGCCCGGCAAGCGAGAAGAGCACGCCCCCTTTCGCCGTGGAGTCCGTCTTGGTCAGGATAACGCCGTCCAACCGAACCGCCTCGTGAAAGACTTCCGCCTGAGCAACCGCGTTCCGGCCCGTTGTTGCGTCCAGCGCGAGGTATTTGAAGCAGCCCGCGTTACCGGCATTCTCTACCACGCGGTCGATCTTTTTCAACTCTTCCACCAGCGCCTTCCTGGTGTGCATCCGCCCGGCAGTATCCGCGATGACGAGGCGGGAACCGTCCGCCGCGGCCGCCTTGAGCGAGTCAAAGACCACCGCCGCAGGGTCTCCGCCGCTTTTGTGCGCGACAACCCGGACCCCCAGCCGCTCGCCGTGGCGTTTCAACTGGTCGATAGCCCCAGCCCGGAACGTGTCGGCGGCGGCAAGCACAGGCCGGTATGCGGCGTAGTACGCGCAGAGTTTGGCCGCCGTTGTCGTCTTGCCAACGCCGTTGACCCCTAACAGCAAGATCACGGACAGGGAGGCCGGCTCCGCTACGGTCGGGGGCAGCGTTTTTGCCGTGCCCGCCTTCGCCAATGTCTCACGGAGGATCGCGGCAAGGACGGCTTTCGCCCCTTCGCTGTCGGCACACTTTTCCTTTTTACAACGCGCGTCCAACGTTTCGGCGATCCGGTACGCCTCGACCGCGCCGAAATCCCCCTCGACCAAGAGATCGGTCAACGCTTCCATCTCCGCGTCTCCGAGCGCCTTATTCCCCGCAAAAAACGCTTTGATCTTATCCGCGAAGGTCATTGTCCTGCTCCTTTCCCAGTTTCACCGGCGACCCCATATTCCGGTGTTGGCGGCGTTTCCGGCGGCGTTTCCGGTTCAGGCGGGGCCGCCGGTTCAATCTCCGCTTGCGATGCGGACACCGCTTCAGGCGCCGCGGGCGGGACCAGCGGCGACCGCTCTTTGTTTGAAACATACACATAGTAGACAAGCCGGACGGCAAACTCGATACCAAAAGCGCCGGCGGCGATTCCGGCTCCGATTGTCACGTATCGATATGTTTGGGCGGTATTGTATTCTTCCTCCGTGCGAACCGCCGCCGGCATATTGTAGGCGTTCACATAACTTGCATACATCCCATTGAGCACCAGCGCGAGCGGCAACGCGATCCAGAACCTGCCCCACGCGCCGTAAAACCCCCGCCGCGCCTTGTCAACCACATTCTCTTCAGGCGGCTTTATTGGCTTGATCGTAATCGCGCTGTTATCGACAATGACCGCTGTGGACGCGCTTTTCTTGTCCCGCGTTTCCGCCATCAACGGGATTCGGGCATCAAGCGGGGCGGACAGGGTAAACGGCGTTTCACCGATGTACAGCGCCCCCCGGTACAATGCTGCCGGTTCGTCCGTATTCACCGTGATACCGGCTATTGGCAAGGGCGGAAGACGCACGCTCAACTCGGTGAGTTCTTTCCCAGTCAGTTCCACCGTCTCCGAATAGGACCCGTAATTATCGGCAAAAACCTCAACGGCAGCCGGTCCGGCGTTCCGCTCGACCAACTCCGATTCTCCCCGGCCCGCGAAACGTCCGTTGACCGTGATAAGGGCGTTATCCGGTTCCGTCGTTACGATAAGCCCGGCGGGCGGCGACTGGGATACATGCTCAATGATACGGTCGCAGAGTTCCAACAGCGCGTCTTCGATATTCTCGGTCGAAAAGATCACCGTGTCCTCGTAGTTGTACGAGCGGGCAAAGAGCGAGTAGAGTTTCACATCAAGAACCAGCCTTTCGTGAAACTCGGTGAGGCGGCTTACCAGAAAGCCGTCAACATTCTGCTGCTTGCAGAAGGAGTACTCTTTACCCGGCGCGGGCGGGGCAGGAACCCGGTAGGCGAGATTATCGGCAGTCAGCGTAAAGCGGGGCGCGCTTTCGATGAGCGGCGCATCCGCGTCCACTTTGGCCAACGCCTCGCGCAGCCCGATTAATTCCGCGTCAATCTTCTTGATTTCCTTTTGATACTTCCACGCTTTGTTACCCTGATAGAGCAGCGCGTCCCGCTGATTCTGCTTGTCCGCGATCTTCTTCGCCGCCTCTTTCCGCGCCGCGAACCACACTTGGTTCCGGTAGTAGGTCTCCTCCGCCGAAAGGCGCGCCCGCCGGTCAACCGCCGCGAGAGAACGGACAATACTCATCTGCGTAATACTGCCGACCGCCGCCCGTGACGGAGGCAAACCCGCCGTTACCGTCTCCGTAACGCACAACGTCCACGTGTCGTTGTACACAGGCGGCGCCTCCGTCTTTCCGCCCGCGCACAAAGTGTACACCGCGAGAAAAAACACCCAAACCGCCGCCGCGTTCCGCCCTGTCACACCTTCACCTGACTCTTAAGATATTCCTCGATAAACATATCAATCGCCCCGTCCATCACCGCTTGAATGTTGCCCGTTTCCGCCTTCGTCCGGTAATCCTTGACCAGCGTGTACGGCTGAAACACGTAGGACCGGATCTGGCTCCCAAACGAGATGTCCCGCTTTTCCGCCGCAAACTTCTCGTTTTCCTTGTTTTTCTCCTGCCGGTAATACTCGTAGAGCCGCGCCCGGAGCATACTCATACAAGTCGCCCGGTTCATCGTCTGGCTCCGCTCGCTCTGACAGGCCACCACGATCCCCGTCGGCAGGTGGGTAAACCGCACCGCGCTGTCCGTCTTGTTGATATGCTGTCCGCCCGCCCCGCCGGAACGATAGGTGTCCACCCGCAGATCCTCCGGCCTTATCTCCACCTCGATCGAATCGTCCAGCACCGGAAACACATAGACCGAGGCAAACGACGTGTGCCGCCGAGCGTTCGCGTCAAACGGCGAAATCCGCACCAAGCGGTGAACCCCGGACTCGCCCTTGAGACTCCCGTACACAAAACTCCCGCTGATCTTGACGGTTACACTCTTCACCCCGGCCTCCGCCTCCAGCATATCCTCCACCTCGATATCAAACCCCCGCCGCTCGGCCCAGCGCAGATACATCCGGTAGAGCATCCCCGCCCAATCGCACGCCTCCGTGCCGCCCGCCCCCGCGTGAATCGACAGAAAACACCCGTTCGCGTCCACCTCGCCCGACATAAGCTCAAAAACGTTCAGTTTTTCAAACTGCTCGCGAAGCGACCGCAGCGCGTCCTCAATCTCCCCCGCTTGTCCCTCATCGCCCGCCTCGACCGCTAGCTCCAGCAACGCCTGGGCATCGTCCGCGCCATCCACAAGAGCCTTCCAACTATCGTGGCGTTTCTTCAGCGGCTTAAGCTCCTCCATCACCCTTTCGGCAGCCTCCCCGTCATTCCAAAACGCAGGCTCTGCCGTCTTTGCCTCCAGCGCCGCAATCTTTTCCCCCAGCTTCGCGTCCTCAAAGACGCCTCCATGTGTCGAAGATTTCCCTTTTCAATCCGCCCAACGGCCCGTTCAATTCCTGTAACAGCATATTCACTCCTCAGACAGACAGGATACCAGATATGAAGGGGGAAGTCTCCCCCTCGCTCCTGCCCGTTCTCCGATCGGTCATACGCTTTCCCCTCTGATATGATGTGCCTTTTGTCAATAGCTTTCAAACAAAAATCTTAAAAATATTTCTCCTGCATCAGTAAAT
>JAIRNN010000201.1 GCA_031257995.1 Spirochaetaceae bacterium
TAATTCTCATTCTCCCCCCCCCCCTAAACCGGGTTTTTAGCCCCCTAAACACCCCCTTTAGGCCCTGTTTAGGCCCTTTTCACGGGTTTTTTCCCTTTTTCAAGTCTGGCATTTTCCACGTTTCACGGGCGGGGTTCCCCTTAGGAAAAGGGAACGTAACAGAAATCTCCAGGCCCCGCCGTTATCCCTTTTCCATTGCCCGTTTTCAATTCCCCCTAAGGGGGAACGCGCCCGAAACAGCGCTCATAAACACGCCGACTCTCCTCCTCAAATCCGTACAAAAAGAAGGGTCGTCCGTGGATGGCCTTCCGTTTTCATCGGTCCCGGTACTAGGGCCGGGACCGGGATCGCCATTTATGAGCGTTGTTTCGGGCGGGAACGTATTTTTAATAGCCGCAAACCACACGAACAGGCACGAACTTTTATTTCGCGGTTCTTTTCTTCCGTTCGTGTGGTTCGTGGTTCCGTTTGCGGTTCGCGGGCCGGAAACAGCGTTCATAAACACGGGGGCTCTCCTCCAAAGACTAGAAAGAAGAGCCGCCCGTGGACGACCTTCCGTTATTCACGGGTCCGGGTTTGCGCCGGGTCTGGGATCGCCGTCTTTGAGCGCTGTTTCGGGCGCGCGGATAAGAACGGCCCGCAGATTGTGCCGTAAACGGCATTACAGATTACACAGATTTTTAGTTCTTCCGTTCGTGCGGTTCGCGGTTTCTTTCGTGATTTCGTGCGCTGGAAACAGCGCTCATAAACACGGCGGCCCTCCTCCTAAAGTCCAAACTAAAGAAGGGTTGTCCGGGGGCGGCTTTCCGGTTCATTTCCGGCCCGGCTTTCCACCGGGTCTGGGATCGCCGTCTTTGAGCGCTGTTTTCGGCGCATGGCCCCATTATAAGGGAAAAAGGGGCGTTAGTTTAGACGGGGGCGTTGCGGGGGCGGGATGCCCGGGGCCCTGTTGCATTTATCCGGTGCGGGGCTTTTTTGGGGCCCACACCGTGCCGCAGGAATGGCAAAACACGCTCAACGTTTCATGCGCGGCATTGGGTGCCCGCTGAGGGGGGTGCCGTAAGACCGCAGGCCTGGAGGCAGGGGGAGGCTTCCCCCTCTTATATAGAAATAAAGAGGAAAACCCCGGAGGCGGCTGTCAGTCTGGAAAACGGGCCGTAACCGGGGCGTGCTAAATGCGGGGAAAGTTTAACGCTTTTCCTGTGTTTAGTCCTCTTTTTATAAATGGGGCCGGAAGGTCCCAGGCTGTCCCGTAGGGGAGGGCTTATTTTATTTGAAGGAGGACTTTTCTTATGCAAACAAGGAAGTTCTTTTTAATCGGAATGGCCGCTCTGCTGAGCGCGTCATTGTTCTTAATCGGTTGCGGTGACCCGAAAACGGGCGACGCAGGGAGCGCGGGGTCGGCGGGGCCAACGACGCTTGTTAGCGGCGCGACGCCTGCGATGCTTGAGGCGGTTTTCAAAAAAACCGACACGGCGATTGTGGGCCTGCCGCTTGCGGCGGGTACGTTTACGGTACCGGCGGGGAAGACGCTTAAGGTGGCGGGTACGGTTGATATTTCCGGTGTGGACACCGTCATCAACGCGTATTACGGCACGCTCGACGTGTCGGACGGGGGTTTCACTGCTGACAGCGGCAATGTTTTCATCGTGGCTCAGGCGGCGGTGGCGGCGGTTGGGGCGGCGGCTCCGGGCGGGATCGTCCCCGCCACGTTCACGAACACTTCTAGCGACACTCCGCTCAGTGCCCCCGTGGTGCTTGCCAGCCTCAAGATTGGCGGAACGGGTAACCCCACGGCATCGGATATCGCGGCATGGACGGCAAGCTATACCGCCTACGTGGCCGGAGACGTTGTCATTGACGCCACGGCGGCGGCTGATTTGACCAGCGCCAAACTTGTCGTCTACGGCGAGATACAGGCGGCGGGGACCGGCCCCCTCACGCTCGGTACCGATGTGGAAGGCTCCCTTAAAGCGACCGGGGCTCTCACTCTTGCGGGCATCAGCAGCCTGTACGGGCTGGACACCGGGACGTTCACGGTTACGTCCGCCGATACGGCTGTCGACATTGACCAACTTGACAGCGGTACCGGCGGGAAGCTCGCGCTTAGCGGCGCGGTAACATCGGTAGCTATCGATGAGGGCAACGGGAACATCGAGCTCAGCAATGCTGGTGCCCTGACCTTCGCCAGTGGCGGTAGTTTCGGCAACACCGGGAGCACCGCGTTTACAGGTACCGCCGGCGTAACGGTCTCTACCAGCGAGATCAGCTTCGACGGGCCGGTGACCTTTGCTGGCGACCTGACCCTGACGGGGGTTCCCGTGACATTCGGCTCATCCGCCCTTTTCGCTACCGGCAAGGGCGTGAAAATGAGCGCGGAAGCCGCCACCGTCACGCTGAAGCCGGGGGCGGGGCTGGGCCTTGCGGGCGCTTCCACTCCCGCATGGGGCTATGTCCTCGCCAATTACGGGACGGCTGACGTACTCCTTACACCCGGAACTACGACCGGGCTCATCGTTACCGGCGCAAGCCCGGCAAACCGGACCCTTACCCAGGGCTCGACACCTGACAACGCCAACCACGACATAACGGTAACCTCCGGTGTCGCGAGCTTGGTTGCGGGCTCGACCTACGTGGTGAAATCTGCGTCTGGCAAAGTGGGGACGCTCACGGTAACCGAGGAACTCCGCCTTGGCGCGGGAGTGACAGGCAGCGACGCCTATGACGACAATTCGGCCAAACTGGTGCTGACTGGGGCGGGTTCCACTAACGGCGCGATGCTGAAAGGCGCGGGCACGGTGGTCGCGGGCGGCACGGAGATTGTCGGCGGCACGAGCGGCTGGCAGGCGGTTGACGTCAGCGGTACCGCTCCTGTTACCATCGAGGCGGGCGCGATTACTGCGGGATCGGCCGCTGTGGCCCTTACGGCTCAGGACACGAACTCCGCCATCACGGTAACCGCCAGTACGCTCGCGGTCAAAGGCGGTATTACGCTTGCTTCCGGCAAGGGTAAAGTTATCCTCAAAGGCAATGGCACAACCGCCGGCGCGCTGCTGCTGAAAGGCGACAGCACTGTTCCGGGACTTCTGACAACCGATTCGGCTAGCTCGAATAACGTTACTGTCGGTGACACCACAGATGCCTCAAACTTCATGCTTTATCCCAATAATGGTAGTAGCGCTTCTGTTACCAAGGCGCTAGTAACGAAAGACGGCACTACAGCGGTGGCCTCTATCGTCGCAAAGGCAGCGGCTAGTGATACCTCAAGCGGCAGTGTTCTTGGCAGTATCGGCGGTGGAGCAGCTTCACCCGCAAACGATGCGGTCATCACCGGCCCGGTAGTGGCGGCAAACGCTTCGGAAATAGTTTACCAGTGGAAAGTTCAGGTGCCGAACAGCTAATCGGAACGTGCCTCCCGGCGCACATCGTAGCCGGGAACTAAGGCGGGACGGGGAACCATCCCGCCTTAGTGTACTGGGCGGTAACCCGCGAGGGTTCTGTCCAGTACACCGCCTGGGTACCGTAGGAAGTACAGGCAGTACTCCCTAGGGAATGAGGGATGCATTCCCTAGGGAGTGAGGGATGCATTCCCTAGGGAGTGAGGGATGCATTCCCTAGGGAGTGAGAGATGCATTCCCTAGGGAATGAGGGATGCATTCCCTAGGGAATGAGGGATGCATTCCCTAGGGAGTGAGAGATGCATTCCCTAGGGAGTGAGGGATGCATTCCCTAGGGAATACGAACGGTACTTCGTAGGAAATACGGGCGGTACCTCGTGGGAAGTACAGGCAGAACGCCGTACAGCGTTCCCTTTGGGAAACGTGTTCCCTACGGGAACGTGGCGGAGACGGGGAAATCGCGAACACGCAATCCCCGTTGCCGCCTTGCAAACTAAGTGGTATGACAACGAAACGGCAAGCCTGAGCAGTAGCAAACGCAGACTGCAAAACAGTCCCCGTCCAAACGACAACGTGCCATCTCGTTTGTTTTCTTGGCGGGAGGGAGAGCGGCCTTTGGGAGGCATTGCGCGCCGTAAGCGGCAACGCCGCTGAAGGGAAGCAGTGCTACCAAAGGCAGCTTTCCTCCCAGAGGCTGCTCTTCCTCCCGCCTGACTAAGCCATCCCAACGAGATAGCACATAGGAGATCATATTATGCCGAAAGAGTTTTATGAAAAGTTATCGAGACGGCAAAGGCCGCCAAGGCGGATGCGGTTTCCGGATCACAGGTAAATGAGGCGGGGTTTAGCGGCGACGTTACCATACCGCTGAACTTTGACGCGAACGGCAACGCGAGCTACAGTTACACGAAGACCTGCCTGGGCATCACCGTCAGTCTCAACGCGTACATCGACAGTTGCCCCGGCGATTCGAGGTTTGACATCAGGCCGGACACGGATTATTCGCAGCGCTTTTCATGGACCGGTGTTGTTTCCAACGCCCGGATCAGCCAAAGCGTCAAAACAAACTTTTGGCCGTCCGGCCATAAGCGTAACGGTGCACGGCAATCACCCCAATTCGTCCGCTGTAACGCGCTTGCATTATTCGGCCTGAGCGGGGAGCGTGTTTGATGCGGGAACAGGCCTCTCCTCTGGCCGTCTTTGTCCGGAACGCTTGAGGCGGTCTGTAACTCCTTTTGGGCCGTGATCCGGGGGCGTTATCCGGGCGGGGGCGCGGGTTTGGGAACGTTTTTGACCGAAATCACGGCCGTTATCGTTACCCAAGGCGATCTTGGGCTGGCCCAAGCCAGCTTATAAACTCCGACTGCCGGCAGCGGCTTTTTTGCCGACGCTTCCACCGCCGCCCAGTCCGCCTCCTTCGCCCACGCTGGCGGTTTCCCCTCCAGGATCTCCGACTCATACCGCTCGCCCCACACGTGCCCCGTCCTTCCCGTCAGCGTGTTGAAGCGGATAGAAAACGTCTGCTTCAAAAACTGCATTATCTTCGGGAGTTGCAAGCCGTCGTTGGGCTTGATGTAGAACGTGAGCCGCGCTCCCTCAAGTTTAAGCCCGCGCATCTCGAAGCCGAAACGCTTTTTTGCCGCGAGAAGTACGCGGTAAAGCAACTCTGCGGCGAACGGCAACCGGAAAAGCGGCTCACGGATATTTATCTCCGTACCCACTTCATACCAGACGTTTTGTTCTAACTGTCTATTCATGCTCATAAATAACACCTCGTACTATATATGCGGTTGTCAGCCGTGTTGCTTTAATTGAACGCGAAAAAAGCGCGAAAAAGATGGAAAAAAATCACGGCTATACTCCATTAGGCATGAAAAACATCATTTATATCTCCACAAAAAATTGCCCGGCAATGATCCGGGGGCGTTGCGGGGGGCGGGCCACCCGCAGAGGGGGTAGCGGAGGGCGCAAGACCGTAGCGAGGGGGAGACTTCCCCCACCTGATTGGCAAGCAACGTTTTTCGCCCACTACCTATTATTTCATCGTATTTTTCTTCCGAAAACTCCGAACAAAAGCAATGAGAGGAACACGAAGAAGCTGCCGAAAAGCGCGCGGTATCCCGCATGTTCGATGATGAGGCCGCCTATGATGTTGCCGAGGAAGGTGGAGAAGCCGGTACCCAGCGACATATAGACGGTCATGCCGACGGCGCGTTTTTCGGGTGGGACATTGGCGACGATGAAGGCGATGGCGGCGGGGTGGAAGACCCCGAAGGCGAGGGAGTGGAGCGTTTGGGTTATCACGAGGACGAGCTTGGAGGGAAATAGCGCGAGGCAGAGTAAGCGGACGGCGGCGAGGGCGATGAGGCGTAACGGGCGGCGGCGGCTTAAGATCTTGTTGGAGGGCAAGATGAACGGTGCTTCCGACAGGGCGGAGATGGCGACAACGAGTCCTACTGCATCCCACCGGAGATATTCGACGGCGTAGAGCGAGATGTAGATCTGGATGGGGGAAAAGGCGAGGCGGTTCAAGAAGATGATAGCGATGCCCAATACGAAGGCGGGTGTCCAGATGGACCGGCCTTTTCCAGTGGGTTTCCCGGTTGATCTTTCGGGAGCAAGGACCGCGTTCACGAGGGCGGACGGCCGCATCGGACGAAGGAAAGACGGGGGAAGGCATAGGATAACGGCGAGAAGCGCGGCTGCGGAGATCAGGTTCCAGAACACGATATTGCGCGCGTTCACGGGCCGGTAGACTGGAGTCACGTGCTCCGCGAGATTAGGAAGCGTTATCCCTTTGAGATACGCGGGCTAAGGCTTGAGGGAGCGCGGCTCACGTTTTACATCAAGCCCGACGACGGCTTTATGCTGCCGCTGATAATGCAGCTGCTGAAACAAACGTTTTCTTTGCGGTTCAGTATAATCGTAGGAAGGAAGGGGCACGTGTGGGGGAGCGGTATGAGTCGGGGATCTTGGACGGAGAGCCGCCGGCGGATGCGGAAGCGGTGGACTGGGCGGCTATAGACAAGTCGGCAAACACGCCGGTAGCGGGGGCGATGGCCTACATCTTGAGTTGGGACAGCCTGAGGTCGCCCGGAATGACGATAACGACCCGGTTTTCGGCCCACAACGCCGCCAAACCCGCGTCCCAACCGGGATAACCGCCCGCTTTACGGCCAAAAGGGGTTACAGACAGTCTCAAGCGTCCCGGCCAAAGACGGCCAGAGGAGAACTCTGCCCAACATCCCGTGATTAATACCGGGGTCTTAGGGGCGGAGCCCCTAGGAGAGGGGGTAGCGTATGACCAAACGAAAGGCGGTGTGGACGCGCCGCAGGTGCGGACATATCGACCGGAGAGCGGGCGGGAGCGAGGGGGGAGACTTCCCCCTCTTTATGGGAAATTCCGGCGTTTTCAATATTATTTTCCACGAAGGGCCGTTTTTGTGTTATATTTATGGCATGACAACAATGCTTATTAAAAATGGGTTGGTGGTTACGGAACGAGACGAGGCGGTGCGCGATGTGCTGGTCTCCGGCCAAACGATTGCGGAGATCGGGGAGGCGGGGGAAAGCCTTGTCCCAGCGGATACGGATGCGGCGGTGATTGACGCGGCGGGGAAGATCGTGATTCCCGGCGGCATCGACGCGCATACGCATCTGGGGCTGGATGTCGGCTTTACAGCAGCCAGCGACGACTTTTTCACGGGGACGGTCGCGGCGGCTCACGGCGGGGTAACGGCGATTGTCGATCATCCGGCATTTGGGCCGACGGGTTGCCCGCTTGACCATCAGATCGAGCAGTACCACCGTCTCGCGGCGGGAAACGCCGTCATCGACTACGGGTTCCACGGGGTGATCCAGCACGTTGACGATGCGGTGCTGGACGCGATGCCCTCTCTCGCCGCCGCCGGCATCACGAGTTACAAGGTGTATCTCACCTACGATTACAAAATCGAGGACGGCGGCCTCTACCGCATTCTCGAAAAGGCCGGCAAGGAGAACCTGCTCATCACGGTTCACCCGGAAAATGACGGCGTGATAACCCATCTCCGCCGGACGCTGCTTGCCGCCGGAAAGACCTCTCCGCGTTACCACCCGGTCTCGCGGCCTCCCGAATGTGAGGCGGAGGCGGTTGGCCGCATGATCCTCATCGCGCGGATGACCGGGGACGCGCCGCTCTACATCGTCCATCTCACCAACAGGCTGGGACTGGATTTCATACGCATCGCGCGGAAACGGGGACAGCGGAACCTCTACGCCGAGACCTGCCCCCAATACCTTCTGCTCGACCAGAGCCGTTACAAATTGCCGGGCGACGAGGGACTGAAATACATCATGTGCCCGCCGTTGCGCACCATAGCCGATCAAAAGGCGTTGTGGGCGGGCCTTGCGCGGGGGGACATCCATGTTATCGCGACCGACCATTGCCCCTTCTTCTTTGCGACTCAGAAAAAACGCGGCAGCAATGACTTCACCCGGACCCCCAGCGGCGCGCCCGGCATCGAAGAACGGATGGCGCTCATCTATAGCGAAGGCGTTGTCAAGAACCGGCTCACGCTCCGGCAGTTTGTCGACCTTACCAGCGCCAACCCGGCGAAACTGTTCGGGCTGTATCCCAAAAAAGGGGTGTTGCGCAAGGGTTCGGATGCCGACATCGTTATCCTTGACCCGCAGGCCCGCACGGTTCTCTCCGCGAAAGACATCCATAGTAACGTGGACTACACGGCTTACGAAGGCTTTGCCGTTACCGGACGGCCTGTGACCACCATCTCGCGCGGGGAAGTGATTGTCCAAGACGGCGTTTTTAAGGGCGCAAAGGGCCGGGGGCGTTTCCTAAAACGGGAAAAGAGGAGCGCGTTGTGAACGGGTTCTTTCAGGTTCTTCGCGAGCAGCTTGCCGCCGGGAAAACGGTGGTACTCGTATCGATCATTCGCTCCGAAGGTTCCACGCCGCGTAAGGCAGGCGCGTTGATGCTGGTCGACCAAGACGGGTGGGTGTGCGGCACGATAGGCGGCGCGATTGCCGAGCATCTTGCCATTGAGGAAGGCCGGCGGCTTATCCGGGAACAGGCGGACGGTTCACCCAAAGATTTCATCCTCCGCCCCAACGAGATTAACGACATCGGCGCCCAGTGCGGCGGCATGATAACCGTCTCCTTTACCCGTCTCGACCCGAAAACGTCCGGCATCGATGCCATTGTCGATGCCCTCATCGCGGAACACCCGGCAGCGGGAACCGTCTACATCTTCGGCGGCGGCCATGTCGGGAAGGAAACCGAGCCGCTTCTCTCCCGCCTCGATTTTCGCTGTGTCGTCTACGACGACCGGGCGGAGTATGCCGATCCTGCCCTCTTTAGCCCCGATGCCCGGACGATCTGCCACCCGTTTTCCGCGATAGGCGAAAAAATCACCCTTGCCGCCTGCGACTACTGCGTCGTGCTCACCCACGGCCACCAATCCGACTACGAGGCCGTCTCCTTCGCGCTGGAAAGCCCCGCCCGCTACATCGGTCTTATCGGCAGCAAGCGCAAAATCGCCTTCGTCGAGGGCCGCCTCAAAGCCGCCGGATTTACCGACGCCCAAATCCACGCCCCCCGCGTCCACGCCCCCATCGGCCTCGACATCGGCAGCGAAACCCCGGCGGAAGTGGCGGTCTCCATCGCCGCCCAGTTAATCACCGTAAGGAAGAGGGGCTAGGGGAACGCTGATTCCTAAAGGTTACTGTTTCAAAACTCATTTGTATTGGGGTAATTCTGTCTGTTGACAAAGCGATAAGGAATTAACCGCAAAGGCGAATAAGGAGAGTGCGCCATATATGGCGTGTGCTAGTTTGACGGCCTGCCGGCTTTACAATCATTATTGAAGGCGGCCTTTCATGAAGGCTTGAAAAACGGACGGATTGACGTTAGAACACGCGTCTGTCTGAAAAAATCTTCATAGCCATATATGGCACGCCTTCAGTACCGCAGTGCCGAAGCTGGTATCCAAGTGCCGCCTTTACTGGCGCCGCACCATGTTGCATAACCGCACTAACGCCCCTAGCACAACCTACGGTTGTGCCTGTTTCGGGCGCGGCATTGGGTGCCTTAGCGGTTAAATTTTTATAAAGGTTCGCTGTAAATGTGGTTGTTTCAAGATTCGCCTAGGGTTTTGAAACAGCGCCTCTTATATGTTCTGGTATTTCACCACTCCCCGCACGATGGTCAAAAGCACGGTGAAGTCTTTGTCGAATACCACAATGTCGGCATCGCGGCCGGGAAGGATGTAGCCTTTGTCATTGAAGCGCATCACCGCTGCCGGGTTCGAGCTGGCCGCCTTGAGCGCGTCTTCCAGGGAAAAGCCGAAATCGACGAGGTTTTTCACGCCGTTTATCATGGTGAGCGAGGACCCGGCGATCACATCGTCCGCGACACGCCGCCACAGCCCTTCAACGAGGTGGACTTCCTCGCCGTTTGCGAAAAACGGGCCCTTTTCCTGGCCGGTGGGGTTGAGGCCGTCCGTAACCAACGTGATCTTGTCGATGGGCTTCACCCGCAAGAGCAACTTAAAGAGGTCGGGGTGTACGTGGAGGCCGTCTCCGATGATCTCGCAGGAGATTTCGGGGTGGGTGAGGATCGCGCCGACCGCATTCGGGTTGCGGTGATCCATCCTGCTCATCGCGTTGAAAAGGTGCGTCGAATGGAGAATCCCCGCCTGCATCCCCTCCGCCATGTTTTCGTATGCAGCGTCGGTGTGCCCGGCTTGCAAGACGATGCCCTTCTTCACGCAGTAGAGCGCGAGTTCCCGCATATTCTTCAGTTCCGGCGCGACCGTCATATTGACAATCTTCCCCTCTGCCGCGTCCCAGAGTTCCGCCATATAGTCGAGGTCTACCGGGGACAACGTTGTCGGTTTCTGCACCCCCAGCTTGTTCGCCGAGAGAAACGGCCCCTCAAGATGAAAGCCCATGATCTGGGCGCCACTTTCCTTGCCAAACCCCGCATGGATACTCCGCACGATACCCGGCAGACGCCCCCTCTCACTAGGATAAAGCGTCGGGTTAAACGCCGTCACCCCGTAACGGGGTAAAATCCGCGACATCTCGATCACCGCGTCAGATGTCTCATCGTCGGTGCCAAACCCGCCCGTGCCGTGAATGTGCGTGTCGATGAACCCCGCCGAGATATACGCCCCGTCCACGTCGATAATCCTCGCGTCCGCCGGAAACCGCTTTTGCGCGAACCGCTTCTCCGAAAACACATCGGCAATCTTGCCATCTTCAACGAGCACTGAACAATCGTCCATCTCGGCAAAACCCGTGTAGACCCTGCCCTTGTGCAGACACACCAAACTCATACCCCGATTTTACCACGTGGTTAGCGGCTTGTAAACATTTTTACAAGATCAGACACTCTGATCCTGTTAGATTGCGCCCCGTAATCTAGTTAGATCACGCCCTGTGGGTCTGTTCACCCAAGACCCTTGAGTCTGCTGATCCAAGACATGGAAGTCCAATATGGGTAAATCAGCAAACCCTATTCGCCCCCCTCCTCCAGAAAAAACGGCGACGATCGAGCGGGAATGATAGACAAGGGGAGACAGAGTGGGCGGCCCCAGAGAACCACCCTGTTAGCCGCCGCGAAACCCTATGCAAAATACCGCGCCGTCCGGCAGGGTTCGCATAGGGCTTATAATTTTTAACTCTTAACTACCGAGCATCTCGACAAACTTGCCGAAAGGTATGGTTGAAACAGCACTCGTAATGTTGTATTTAGGAAGTTTTCCCATATCCGCTGAACTGCTTACACCAAGCGCATCCAATGACTGTCCATTGGTGTAAAGAAATCCCTTGCTGTCAGTCGTAGTCTCCAACCCAAGATAATACGAACCATTGCCGGTACAGTCGCTGTCATCCTGTTTCTTCAGAGAAACCGTAATCGCATCACTGGCGATTGTTCCTTCTCCCATAGCGACCTCATTCCCGGAATCGGAGCTAACGCTAACATGGACGTTTCCGGTTTTACCGGTAAGCTCGGTAATGGTGATTTTTTTGGGATCCGTGTTTCCCCCGCCACCGCCGCTACTGCCGTTATCGCACCCCGCCAAAACAAGTCCGAATGTCAGCAGGCCCGCCAACATTCCCAACCAAAATTTTTTGTTTGTCAATTTTTCTCCTTTGTTTGACAACAAACTTTTCGTTATGCGGAGAAATTCATACATCCTATTCTATGCCGCATAACGTTTCTTACGCCGTATACGCCTTGAGAATTCCGTATACTGAATGTCCGACACTTCCTGAAAAGGAAAATGAGCGCGTTAGCACGCCCGATTCAGATGGAAAATTTATGTCATACCGGCCTCTTTTTCCGTCTGCTGCCGAGAGCCGCGAACAGACAGCGGACAGCCGTCTCTCCCCCAAAGCCGCGGCAGTTGCCATAGCAATAGCCGTTTCCCGGAACCGAAGGCCCGAATGGCTTGAAAAGATGCGCTATAACGATGAAATGTCAGAGAAAAGCCGCTACTAATGTGATGATTGGGTTGGGGAGGGGGAGATCTCTGTTGGGAAGAAAACCGCAGTCAAAAACGGAGAAACAAGTATTTTCGCCATAGAAACCCCCTCTGCCGAATTTTGCGCGGCCCTATGGACCACGATATAGTCTACTATACCACGCCGCGTTATTTCTGTCAATGCCCCGCATTGCCTCAAAATTAATCCAGCCGAAAAGGGGCCGGTTTCTCAAAACCACAACCTGGCCGAAATCAGGCCGCTTCGGCCTGATCTCCCTCCTGACAACAGGCCTGTTTCATACTTGCCTTTTCACGGTTTAGTTTCAAGAGCCGTTCCACCGCCTGGTTTAATGCGGCATTCAATTCGACCGGATTT